>JBIIZX010000170.1:0-7316 GCA_044346055.1 Burkholderiaceae bacterium
GCCGGTGCGCCGATTGAATCCCACAGCGCGCCGGCCAGCACGCTGGCCACCAGCAGCGCCACGCCGCTCACGAGGTTGAACACGCCGAAGGCGGTGCCGCGCAGATCGGCCGGCGCGCTGTCGGCCACCAGCGCGGCGAGCAGGCCCTGGGTGAGCGCCATGTGCAGGCCCCAAAGAACGACGCCTAGCGCAATCGCAGGCAGCCCGGGCGCCCAGGCGAGCACGAGGTCGGCGATAATCAGCACCACCAGCCCGGCAGCGAGCAGACCAAAGCGGCCGATGCGATCGGACAGTGCGCCGGCCGGATAGGCGGCCAGCGCGTAGACGACGTTCATCACGACCAGCACCAGCGGCACCCAGGTCACGGACAGACCGGCGCCTTGCGCGCGCAGGATCAGGAAGGCTTCGGAGAAACGCGCCAGCGTGAACACCGAGGCCAGCAGCACCACACTCCAGTAGCGGCGTGGCAGGCGCGCGAGTTCACGCCGCGACAGAGGCAGTCGCACCGGCGGCGCATCGGCCGCGCGCGGCGGCTCGCGCACGGCAAAGGCAATCAGCGCAACCGCCAGAAAGGCCGGCAGCACGGCCCACCAGAACACGGTGCGAAAGGCATCGCCCGTTGCCAGCATCAGCCCGATGGCCAACAGCGGGCCGATGAAAGCGCCGGTGGTGTCGAGCGCCTGGCGCAAGCCAAAGCTGGCACCTCGCAGGCCCGGTGGCGCGAGATCGGCCAGCAGCGCATCGCGCGGCGCTCCGCGAATGCCCTTGCCCACGCGGTCGATGAAGCGCGCCGCCACCAGCCAGTCCACAGTCGGCGCCAGCGGAAACACGGGCTTGGTGAAGGCGGCCATGCCGTAGCCGAGCAGCACCAGTGGCTTGCGACGGCCAAGCCGGTCGGACAGCGCGCCGGAGAAGACCTTGGTGATCGAGGCCGTGGCCTCGGCAACGCCTTCGATCACGCCCACCGTGAGAGCGCTGGCGCCAAGCACGGTCACCAGATACACGGGCAGCAGCGCATGGATCATCTCCGAGGAGATGTCCATGAGCATGGACACAAGACCCAGCGCCCAGATGCCGGCGGGCAGGCGGTTCAAGGACACTGGCAGCGCACACGCAGGCGTGAAGGTGGACTTTCAGGGACAGGTCGCCAGCATAGGCGCGTCGATGGCAGCGGTAGTGTTCGCAGGGCGCAGGGGATAAGGACTGGTCCTGCAGCGGCGGGATAGAAGCATGCGTTGGGTCCGCGACCAGCACGAATCGCTGCGGCGACGACTTTTGTGTCATTCCCGCACAAGCGGGAATCCACTGGTGACGTGGCTCAGGGGATCCCCGTTTTCACGGGGATGACACCCTGGGTCCGCGCCCAGCACGAACCGCTGCGGCGACATCATTTGTGTCATGCCCGCGCAAGTGGAATCCAATGCTCACGTGGCTCAGGGCATCCCCGTTTTCACGGGGATGACACCCTGAGTCCGCGACCAGCACGAATTGCTGCGGCGACGGCTTTTGTGTCTTTCCCGCGCAAGCGGGAATCCACTGTTGACGTGACTCACGCGATCCCCGCTTTCACGGGGATGACACCCTCGGTCCGCGACCAGCACGAAATCGCTGCGGCGACGACGCTTGTGTCATTCCCGCGCAAGCGGGAATCCACTGGTGACGTGGCTCGGGGGATCCCCGTTTCCACGGAGATGACCGCCTGGGTCCGCGACCAGCACGAATCCCTGCGGCGACGACTCTTGTGTCATTCCCGCGCAAGCGGGAATCCACAGCTGACGTGGCTCAGAGGATCCCCGTCATCACGACGATGACTCACTGAACCGGGTTCTCCAACACCCCGATCCCCTCGATCTCCACCTTCACGCGATCACCGCGCTTGAGCCAGCGCGGCGGCGTGGTTGCCATGCCCACACCTGCGGGCGTGCCGGTGGCGATCACATCGCCCGGATACAGCGTGAGCGCCGCTGAAACCGACTCGATGATCGCGGGGATGCCGAACACGAGATCGCTCGTGTTGCCGTCCTGCCGCAGCTCATCGTTGACCCACAGGCGCACGCGCGCGCTGCTGCCGTCCATTGCATCGCGCGTGACGATCCATGGCCCCATGGGGCAGAAGGTATCGCAGCTCTTGCCCAGCAGCCATTGCTGGTGGCGCTTCTGCAAGTCGCGCGCGGTCACGTCGTTGACAATCGTGTAACCGAAAACGTGGTCCATGGCCTGCGCAGCGCTGATGTTGCGACCGCCCTTGCCGATCACGACCGCGAGTTCTGCCTCGTAATCAATCGCGCTGGAAACTGCGGGAATCTCGATCGTTGCCCCTGGCCCGATCACGCTCTCCGGCACCTTGCTGAACACCACCGTCGCGGGCGGAATGAGATCTTCCGCGCGCTTGGCGCCGTTGAAGCCGCGCTCGGCCAGCTCCGCCGCGTGCGACCGGTAATTCAGACCGACGCAGAACACATTGCGTCGCGGGCGTGGCAGCGGCGCCAGCAGTTCAATCGACGTGAGCGGCACGGCCGCCTCGGTCTTGTACGGCGCCTCGCCCGCTACGAGCCCTTCGATGACCTGTTGCATTGAGGGTGCGCCGGAAAACGGCAGCACGCTGGCGCCGTCATCACCGAGCACGCCGCTGCGGACCACACCGCTGACGCGAAACGAAAGCAGGCGCAAGTTGGTTCTCCAGACAGGGCTTCAAAAGTGCGAAGCCTAGCGCGTGCCTGGGGTGTCATCAGTCCAGGCACATCAAGATGGCGTGCGCCACTCGCTGCAGCTGTGCTCCTGAACGCATACCTCCAAGGAGGAAGACGGCTTGTGCGTAGCCGGACCATTCGCGGCCGGCATCATTTGCACATGCAGCACGCGCAGCCTGGATGAAGTGCGTCGGCGGGTCTTCCGGTTCTAGTAACCCATCCCCACCCCGGCCCTCCCCTTGAAGGGGAGGGAGGTCTTGGCAGGGGCGCGAATGCCTGACCGGGTTCGTCGCAACTCGGCCCTCTCGTCGACGGGAAGGGAGGTTTCGGTGGCCCCAGTTGGGCGATCGAACTTCGCCCGCCCTCGGCAACTCTTGCCACGCATGCACGATCGTCTCCTCCTCCTTCAAGGGGGAGGCCGGGGCGCGTGGTCATTGCCGCGACAGCCCCGAGACGATTGTCACCTCCCCCTTCAAGGGGGAGGCCGGGAGGGGGATGGGTGCATCCCCGCCTACAAGAACAAGTCGGGCAGCAACTGCCGCGTTCCTGGCACCACCGAGTACTTGTCGAAGTCGGTGACGCCCACCTCATGCAACACCGCTTCATCGATGAAGAAATTGCCGGTGACCGTGCTGGGCTTGGTCAGCACCGCGTGAGCGGCATCGGCCATGATCTCCACGGTGCGGCAGTGCTCGCCCTGCACGCCCGGGATCATGGCCAGTGCGGCGGTCTGGATCACCGTGCGCGGCCACAGGGCGTTGACGGCGATGCCAAACGGCTTGAACTCCTCTGCATGGCCGAGCACGCACATGCTCATGCCGTACTTGGCCATGGTGTAGGCGACATGGGGTGCGAACCACTTGGCGTCCATGTTCAGCGGTGGCGACAGCGTGAGCACATGCGGGTTGCGGCCCGCCGTTGCTGACTGCTTCAGGTAGGGCAGGCAAGCCTGCGTGACGAGGAAAGTGCCGCGCACGTTGACGCCAAACATGAGGTCAAAACGCTTGATCGGCGTGGCCTCGGTCGGCGTGAGGTTGATGGCACTGGCGTTGTTGATGACGATGTCGATGCCGCCGAACTTCTCAGCCGTGAGCCGCGCCGCCGCCACCACCAGCGCCTCGTCGCGAATATCCACTTGCAGCGGCAGCGCCTTTCCACCGGCGGCCTCGATCTCCTCGGCCGCGCTGTAAATGGTGCCCGGCAACTTGGGGTTGGGCTCGGTGGTCTTGGCGGCGATGGCGACATTGGCGCCGTCGGCCGCCGCGCGCTTGACAATGGCCAGGCCAATGCCGCGCGAGGCGCCGGAGATGAAGATGGTCTTGCCCTTGAGGCTGGTGGCGCTCATGCCGTCACTCCCCATTGTCGCTTCATCGCGCCTCGTTCAACTGCGTCTCGCTTCATTGCGTCTCCTCTTGATCTTCGGACTGCAGCCGCGCGATGCGCGGCATGGCGATCTCGACGACCGCCGCGGCCAGCCGCTCGGCCACGCGCGCGTACAGCGGCGGCGCAGGATGAAAACCGTCCTGGCAGAACAGGCTGCGGTGCGCCACGCCGTCCATCGGCACATGCGTCACTGCGCTTTGCGGTGCCGCCCAGCGCGCCTGCGCCCGGTTGTTGCGTCGCGCAGCCTGCCCGGCGTAGAACGCCAGCGGCTGCGGCACGGCCGGAAAGAGTTCCATTTCCGGCAGCGCCGGAAAGAGCACGTGCCGCACGCCCGCGTGCACGCGCAGCCAGTCGACGATGTGCTGTCGCTTGCGCAGCGCAAACGGCAGCGGCTGCTCCTTGGTGATGTCGTTCACGCCGCACACCACCACCGCGATATCAGCCGCGTGCACGTGGCCGAGCATCAGCTTTTGCAGCACGCCGTCCGAGGTGAGCCCGGTCTCGGCCACCAGTTGCCAGCGCACACGCCCCACCAGCCGTTCCGCGAGCTTGTGCGCCAACGGCAACGCCAGCGCCTCGTCCTGCGTGCGCGCGCCCACCCCGGCCGCACTCGAGTCGCCCGCCACCAGCAGCCGCAGCTTGAGCTCGCCTTGACCCACTACGCCCTCGCGTTCGCCATGCGGCTCGGGCAGTTCGAGCGCCACCTGCTTGAGCTTGCGCGCCTGCGCATACAGGAGCGGGCCGAGCGCGAGCTTGGTCGCCAGATCGATCACGGCCGTCCTCCCGGGGCACGCTCATGCGCGGCGACAAGCGGCGTGCGCGCCGCCAACGTCTGCAACGCAACTTCGCACACGCTGACACCCGGCTCGGCCTGTGAGCGCAGCACGACGAAGCGGCCGCCGGCCGCCGCGGCGACCTGCCGGCCGAAGGCCATCATCCGATGGCACGCGTGCGTGTCGCCACTGCCGCGCAGCGGACAGTGAGTGCGGATCACGGCGTACGCCGTGTCGGCCTCGACGCGCACGATGGGCACCTGCCTGGGCGAGAGGAAGGCGCGCTGCCACGCCGCACCAAGTGCGGCGGCGTTCTCGGTCCTGGTGATGCGGCCACGGCGGATGGCCGCGCGCGCAAGACGCTGCGACCAGCGCTCGGACCATGCGCTGCGCGCGGGCTTGCGCGCGAGCCACGCCGACACACCGAGCAGCGCCCGCGTGGTCGAACGGATCAGGGCTTTGCGGACGTCGACGCCTTGGGCCATAGGATCATTTGCGTGCAGCGGAACAGCGCCATTGTCTTGCCGGTGGCGACTTCCGTCACGGTGGCATCCCATACCTGGGTGTTGCGGCCAAGATGCACACCGCGCGCCACGGCATCGACCGCGCCTTCGCGCGCAGTGCCCAGGAAGTTGGACTTGAGCTCGATCGTCGTGAAGCTCTCCGCCCCTGGCGGCAGGTGGGCAATCACGGCAAAGCCGCAGGCCGTGTCGGCCAGCGCGATCACGCTGGCGGCGTGCAAGAAGCCGTTGGGCGCCAGGAACTGCGGCTGGATCTGCATGCGCATCAGAAGCTCGCGCTCGTCGATATGCAGCACCGTGAGGCCAAAGAACTCCGGCAGGCTGCCCTTGGTGCGGGCGTTCAGCGAGTCGAGCGTGATGTCGGCGCGGAGGTTCATCTGTTTGGGATTGAGGACTCAGGTTAGGCTTCAGTGGTCGTCGTGTGGGTGAAGTTGTTTTGAAATTGACTTGATGTTCGCCAGTTTTTCTGGTGTCCAGCCGTTTGCTAAGTGATATGCGTCTGCAAGCTGCCCTGCCGCTATATTCACGTCTTCCGTACTGGATTCGTTTCCTATGCGTTCCTTTGCCACGAGCCTTAGGAAGCTTGCGGAGCTTGTTACGGCCAATGGTCCTGCATTTAGATCTGAGTGAAGGCTATCAAAGTAAAAGCCGGGGCGGCCGTAAGTCCGGGCGAATGCGCTTTCCGGATTCATGCCGCTGTGGGCGGCCTGTTCGAGCTTCTTTAGCGTTTGTCTTTCACCCTCCTTTGTCCCCGCGCCGTAGGCAAAGAAGGTCGCTGCGATGATCCCGATAACCAGAAGAACTTCCATTGTTGTCTCACCCGACAGGTTGTGATCTGATTGCGGCGCCTAGGCTTCACTGAGCACTCTGGCCATGTCTTCTCGCGCGACGACGATGAAGCTTTCCTTCAGGACGAAGAAATCAGCTACTTCCTTTGCCGGCTGAACTGCGTGACTCGTGATTGCGTAGTCAGCAAGCTTCTTGGCTACTTCAGTAACGCTTTGTGGAGCAACCAAGCACACCTCTGCGTACTTTCCGTTCAGTGCATTCAAGTCGGCCAGACGAGAAATCTTGTCCTCACGAGCCTGAACAACGAGGCGTTGAGCTTCTACGAGAAACTCGGCGTATAGCTTTTGGCGACTTGCAACTTGATCGCGAGCCAGAGCCAGCCGCCACTCATGGCTCTTGGCGCTCCGGTTTGAGAAGTAATTGATGAGCCCGACCAGAAGCGCACCGCTCAGGGTTCCCAGGACCGCGATGACTTCGGATGGCATTTGTGAGGTCATTGAGGATTGAGAATCTGGCGCTCACCGATCACTGATCACCACTCACGCGAACTTCGAAAAATCCGGCTTGCGGCGCCCGAAGAATGCCGAGAAGGCTTCCTTGGCCTCGGCGCTGCCGAGCAGGCGGCCGAAGCTGGCGGCCTCGTCGGCGATGATCTTCTCGGTGATGCTTTTCCAGCCCGCCTTCATCAGGCGCTTGGTCTCGCGCACGCTGGTGGGCGGCAGGTTGTTGAAGCGGCCCGCCTGCTTGAGCGCGTAGCCAAGCACTTCATCCGGCGGCAGGATGCGGTTGACGAGCTTCATCTCGAGCGCTTCTTCTGCGCTCATGGGGTCGCCGAGCAGCAGTTTTTCCGCGGCCTTGTGATAGCCGGCGGCCAGCGGCACCAGCAGGCTGGAGCCGAACTCGGCACACAGCCCCAGGCTCACGAACGGCATGCTGAACATCGCGTTATCGGCGCAGTAGGCAAGGTCGCAGTGCGCCAGCAGCGTGGTGCCGATGCCCACCGCCGCCCCATTGACCGCCGCCACCACGGGCTTCTCAGCCATGCCGAGTGCGAGCATGAACTGGAACACCGGCGCGTCCATGCCGGTGGGCGGATTCTTCATGAAGTCTTCGAGATCGTTGCCGGCGGTGAAGATGTCCGGCTGACCGTGGATGACGAT
>JBIIZX010000171.1:0-7284 GCA_044346055.1 Burkholderiaceae bacterium
GACTCTTTCATTCACAACATCTCGCCGGTTTTGACCGGCGCACGGAGCTCCGCATGAATCCCCCCGTTCGCGTCCTGCTCGCCAAGGTCGGCCTCGATGGCCACGATCGCGGCGTCAAGGTCGTCGCCCGCACGCTGCGCGATGCAGGCATGGACGTCATCTACTCGGGCCTGCACCGCACGCCGGAAGAAGTGGTCAACACCGCGATCCAGGAGGACGTCGATGTGCTCGGCGTGAGCCTGCTGTCGGGAGTCCAGCTGACTGTGTTTCCGAAGATCTTCAGGCTGCTCGAGGAAAAGGGCGCCAACGATCTGATCGTCATCGCCGGCGGCGTGATGCCGGACGAGGACGTGGCCACCATCAAGCAGATGGGTGTGCGCGAAGTGCTGCTGCAGGACACGCCGCCGCAGGCGATCGTCGACATGATTCATAAGTTGGTCGCCGCCCGCGGGCCGCGCTGAAGGACAGTGAAACGTGAAAGGTGAGAGGTGAAACGTCGGGCCTGACGGCCACGCGGCCACTTCACGTTGCACATTTCACGTCTCACATTTCACGCGTCAAACTTCACCCGGGGATTTGCACATGCACGCCATGGAGTCCTGGAACTTCCCGACCGTCTACGACGAGTCCTACTTTCCCCCCAGCGGCAGCCGCTACTGGTTCCCCGTGCGCGAGACGATGGCGGCCGGCGAACGCGAGCAAGCCATCGTCAAGCGGCTGCAGGAGGTCTGTGCCTACGCCTATGCGTACGCGCCGTTCTACAAGAGCAAGTGGGATGAGGCCGGCTTTCACCCCAACCAGCTGAAATCGCTGGAAGACTTCGAGACCAAGGTGCCGGTGGTTACCAAGGCCGATCTGCGCGCCTCGCAGGCGGCGCAGCCGCCCTTCGGCGACTACCTGTGCGTGCCGGATTCGGAGATCTTCCACGTACACGGCACCAGCGGCACCACCGGCCGCCCGACCGCGTTCGGTGTCGGCCGTGCCGACTGGCGCACGATCGCCAATGCGCATGCGCGGATCATGTGGGGCATGGGCCTGCGGCCCGGCGACATGATCTGTGTGGCCGCCGTGTTCAGCCTGTACCTGGGCAGTTGGGGTGCACTGGCCGGCGCCGAGCGGCTGCATGCCAAGGCGTTTCCATTCGGCGCCGGTGCGCCCGGCATGAGTGCGCGCCTGGTTCAGTGGCTGCACACGATGAAGCCGGCGGCGTTCTACGGCACGCCGAGCTATGCGATCCATCTGGCAGAAGTCGCACGCGAAGAGAAGATCGATCCGCGCGACTTCAGGCTGCGGTGCCTGTTCTTTTCCGGCGAGCCCGGCGCCAGCGTGCCTGGTGTGAAAGACCGCATCGAAGAGCTGTACGGTGCCAAGGTCTACGACTGCGGCTCGATGGCCGAGATGACGCCCTGGATGAACGTCGCCGGCACCGAGCAGAGCAACCAGGGCATGCTGTGCTGGCAGGACATCGTGTACACGGAGGTCTGCGACCCCGCGACATCTGCCCCGTTCTTGCGCCGCGTGCCGTACGGCCAGCGCGGCACCCCGGTGTACACGCACCTGGAGCGAACCAGCCAGCCGATGATCCGGCTGCTCTCGGGCGATCTGACGCTGTGGGTGAATGAAGACAATCCGTGTGGCCGCACCTATCCGCGCCTGCCGCAGGGAATCTTCGGCCGCATTGACGACATGTTCACGATCCGCGGCGAGAACATCTATCCGAGCGAGATCGACGCTGCGCTCAATCAGCTGCCCGGCTACGGCGGCGAGCACCGCATCGTCATCACGCGTGAGGCGGCCATGGACGAGCTGCTGCTGCGCGTGGAGCCCGCTGAGGGCCTGCATCGCAGCGGTGAGCCGACGCTGCGCCAGTTCAGCAGCGACGTGGCGCACAAGCTGCAGACGGTGCTGGGCATCCGCACCAAGGTCGAGGTGGTGGCACCGGGCAGCATCCAGCGCACCGACTTCAAGGCGCGCAGGGTGATCGACGACCGCGAAGTGTTTCGGTCGATGCATGCGCAGTTGGAAAGATAGTCGGGGAAGGTGATCGCGATGCTTGATTGCAGCGCTGCCCCGGCGCAGGCCGGGGTCCAAGTTGACCTTCGGCGCGCTCTCTTGCGCAATCTTCGGCGCATTCTCCGGCGCACTCGTCCGCAAAATTGGGCCCCGGCCTGCGCCGGGGCGACGGGGCGGCGGTGAGCTACATCCCCTCGCTCGACCTGCTCGCACAGGCCGCCGCTGGCAACATCCGCGCAGCTGGGCGTCTCATCTCGCGCGCAGAACAGGGCATGGAAGAAGCACGTCCTGCCCTGGCCGAGATTTATCGCCGCGCCGGCCGGGCGCATCTCATCGGGCTCACCGGCGTGCCGGGCAGCGGCAAGTCAACGCTGGTGTGCAAGCTGGTCGGCGCGCTACGGCAAGGCGGACAGAAAGTCGGCGTGGTGGCCATCGACCCGTCGAGCCCGTACTCGGGCGGATCGATCCTCGGCGATCGCGTGCGGATGACGGAACTCGCCAACGATCCTGGCGTTTTCATCCGCAGCATGGCAACGCGCGGCGCGACTGGCGGCATGGCGCGGGCCGCGCTCGACGCGGTCGACATCCTCGATCTTGCGGGCTTTCACACCATCATCATCGAGACCGTCGGCGTGGGGCAGGACGAGGTGGAGATTGCAAGAGCGGCCGACACGACCGTCGTCGTCTCCGCACCCGGTCTGGGCGACGAGATCCAGGCCATCAAGGCCGGCATCCTGGAGATTGCCGACATCCACGTGGTGAGCAAGTGCGACCGCGATGACGCCAACCGCACCCTCACCGACCTCAAGCAGATGTTGACCCTTGGCGCGCTCACGAGCCTGCGCGAAGGCCAGGGCCGGCCGCTGTGGCAGATCCCGGTGGTCGGCGTGAGCTCGTACACCGGTGAGGGCATCACGGACCTGTTGGCATGCATCGAAAAGCACCGCGACGTGCTGCGCACGACCACACTGGGTGCCGAGCGCCGGCAGCGGGTCGCCGGATTTCGCCTGGGCAAGACCGCGGAGACGCTGCTCGTCGAACGCTTTCGCCGCAGCGCACAGGCCTTCGCTGCACCACTTGCCCAACGCCTGGGCGAGCGCGCGACCGATCCGTACACGGCGGCGCAGACGCTCATTTCCCAGGCCATCGCACAGACCATCGCACCGAGCGTCGCACCGACGGTCGCTCCAAATACCGCACCGAACATCGCACAGGAGTCCGCACCATGAACTGGCTTGACCCGCAGATCGCACAGCAACTCGAGCGCCAGACGCAGGACTGGGAAAGCAACGAGGTCGCGGCGTTCCTGAGCAAGCAGGCCGAGCGCAAGGAGCAGTTCTTCACCATCGGCGACTTTCCGGTCCAACGCGTCTACACCGCCGCTGACCTGAAAGGCACGCCGCTGGAAGACATCGGCCTGCCCGGCCGTTATCCATTCACCCGCGGCCCGTATCCGACCATGTACCGCAGCCGCACCTGGACCATGCGCCAGATCGCGGGCTTTGGCACGGGCGAGGACACCAACAAGCGCTTCAAGTATTTGATCGCCCAGGGTCAGACCGGCATCTCGACCGACTTCGACATGCCCACGCTGATGGGCTACGACTCGGATCACGCGATGAGCGAGGGCGAGGTCGGGCGCGAGGGTGTGGCCATCGACACACTGGCCGACATGGAAGCGCTGCTGGCAGACATCGATCTGGAGAAGATCTCGGTGTCGCTCACCATCAACCCGACCGCGTGGATCCTGCTCGCGATGTATGTCGCGCTGGCGGAACAGCGCGGCTATGACTTGAACAAATTGTCGGGCACGGTGCAGGCCGACATCCTCAAGGAGTACATGGCGCAGAAGGAATACATCTATCCGATCGCACCCAGCGTGCGCATTTGCCGCGACATCATCACCTACTCCGCGCGCAACCTGAAGCGCTACAACCCCATCAACATCTCCGGCTACCACATCAGCGAGGCAGGATCCTCCCCCTTGCAGGAGGCGGCCTTCACGCTGGCCAATCTCGTGGTGTACGTGGAGGAAGTGCTCAAGACCGGCATGCAGGTCGACGAGTTTGCACCGCGCCTGGCCTTCTTCTTCGTCAGCCAGGGCGACTTTTTCGAGGAAGTGGCCAAGTTCCGCGCCCTGCGCCGCTGCTACGCCAAGATCATGAAGGAGCGCTTCGGCGCGAAGAACCCGGACAGCATGCGCCTGCGCTTTCATTGCCAGACGGCGGCGGCCACGCTGACCAAGCCGCAGTACAAGGTCAACGTCGTGCGCACGACACTGCAGGCCCTGAGTGCGGTGCTGGGTGGCGCGCAGTCGCTGCACACCAACGGCTATGACGAGGCTTTTGCGATCCCGACTGAGGACGCGATGAAAATGGCGCTGCGCACGCAGCAGATCATTGCCGAGGAGACCAATGTCACCAGCGTGATCGATCCCTTGGGCGGCAGCTACTTCGTGGAGGCGCTGACCACCGAGTACGAGACCAAGATCTTCGAGATCCTCAAGGAAGTCGAGGAGCGCGGCGGCACCATCAAGCTGATCGAGCAGGGCTGGTTCCAGAAGCACATTGCCGACTTTGCCTACGAGACCGCGCTGCGCAAGCAGTCGGGTGAGAAGCCCGTCATCGGTGTCAATCGCTTCGTAGAAAAGGAAGGCAAGGTGGACATCGAGGTCCATCCCTACGACCAGAGCACGGCCGATCGCCAGATCGCGCGCACCCAGCGCGTGCGCCGCGAGCGCGACAACGCCCGGATCGAGCGCCTGCTCAATCAGTTGGTCGAGGTCGCGAAGGACGACAGCCAGAACATCATGCCGGTCACCATTGAGCTGGTACGCAACGGCGCGACGATGGGCGACATCGTGGAGAAGCTGAAGACCATCTGGGGGACATACCGCGAAACGCCGGTGTTTTGAAAGTCCGGAGTCGGCGGTCGGGCGTCGGGAGAAATGGCGCCTAGCGCCAATACTGTTCAGCTGGCCCGACCCGTCGTTCCCGCGTAGGCGGGAACCCAGTGACTTTCGAGGTAAGCCGCTGGACCCCCGCCTGCGCGGGGGCGACGCACCTGCCAAACCGAACAGCGTTGCGCCTAGCGCGGTCGGTTCCCGCCCTTACACAGGCATCCATAGCGCACCAACACGTGAATATCGGCACGCTACTCCCGACGCACTACTCCCTACTCCCAACGCTTATGCCTTCGCCCCTCACCCGCGATACCGTCGCTGGCGTTATCGCGCGCTTTCTTGAAGAGCGCGGCGTGGAACGCGTGTTCGGGCTCTGTGGCGGGCACATCATGCCGATCTGGATGCGGCTGGACGCCGAGGGGATCCGGATCGTTGACGTGCGCGACGAGCGCGCAGCGGTGTACATGGCGCACGCCGACGGGCAGTTGCAGTCGAGCTTTGGCGTCGCGCTGGTCACCGCCGGGCCGGGTGTCACCAATGCAATGACAGGCATTGCCAACGCGCATGTGGCAAAGGCGCCACTGCTGGTGCTCTCCGGCGTGCCACCACAGCCGCAGGACAACCGCGGCGCCTTGCAGGACATCGTGCACACCGATCTCGTGCGGTCGCTGACGCGCTATGCACGCACCGTGCGTGACCCGGCACTGGTGCTGCAGGAACTCGACGAGGCAGTTTCGCGCGCGCTGGGCGAAGGCGGCGATCCCGGCCCCGTGTACCTGGACTTTCCCACCGACACCCTGCGCGCGCTCGTGCCACAAGCAATGCAGCGCGAGGAACACTTCCGGCCCAAGCCGCTCCTGCGTCAGCGGCCGGACCCGATTGCAGTCGAGCACGCGGTGGACCTGTTGTGGAGCGCGCAGCGGCCGCTGGTCATCAGCGGGCGCGGCGCGCGCAGCGCTCAGCCGGAGCTGATCGCCCTGCTCGATGCGCTGGGCGCGCCTTATCTCGATACCGGCGAGAGCAAGGGCCTGGTGCCAGACAGCCATGCAAGCGTGGTGGCAGCAATGCGTGGCCAGGTGATGGCCGAAGCCGATCTCGTGCTCACCGTGGGGCGGCGCCTGGACTTTCAGCTTGGCTATGGTTCGCCGGCCGTCTTTCGCAAGGCGTGCTTCGTTCGCCTGTCGGACACCGTGAGCGAGTTGCGCGACAACCGGCGTGGCGAGGTCGAGATCCTGGCGCCTATCGATCTGGCGCTCGGTGAACTGGTGCGGGTCGCAGGCGGGCGCACTGCCAACATCGACCGCGCCTGGGCGCAGCACCTGCGCCGCCAGCACCTGGCGCGCGCAGACCGGCTCAAGCAGTCGATGCGCGCGGCGCCTGCCGACGCGCAGGGCCACATGCATCCGAACACGCTGCTCGCACATGTGCAGGAGGCGATCGGTACCGAGGCGATCGTGGTTGCCGATGGTGGCGACTTTCTTTCCTTTGCGCGCGTGGGCGTGCAGTGCGCCACCTATCTCGATCCGGGCTCGCTCGGCTGCATTGGCATCGGCACCGCCTTCGGCATCGGCGCAGCCCTGGCCGCTCCCGACCGCACGGTCGCGGTGCTGACCGGCGACGGCGCCTTCGGCTTCAACGCCATGGAGATCGACACCGCCGTGCGCCACAAGGTGCCCGTGCTGATCGTGGTCGCCAACAATGGCGCCTGGCAGATCGAGGTGCATGACCAGACGCAGACGCACGGCAAAGTGGTCGGAACGCGACTGCAGCTGGCCGACCATGCCGCGATGGCGCGCGCCTTTGGCATGCATGCCGAGCGCATCGAGCGGGCGGAGGACCTGCCAGCGGCGCTGGCTCGCGCCAAGGCCAACTTGCCCGCCCTGCTCGATGTCGTGGTTTCCGGCGAGGCGATGTCGTCGGATGCCAAGACGGGCCTGGCGTGGGTGCCGGACCTGCAACCGCTTGCGGCGTGGGATGACGCGGAGCGGACGTGGAGGTTGTCCGGGGTTTGAACGAGTGGATTTGGACACGAAGAGCACCAAGAGCACGGAGAAAGAGCAAAGAGAGAAAGACAAGCAGATCGAACGCCCGTCGCCCGACGCCGTCCCCCGACGCCGTCCCCCGACGCCCGTCCCCCGACGCCCGTCGCCCGTCGCCCCGGCGCAGGCCGGGGCCCAATTTCCTCTCCACTACGCCGGAGACCCACCTCGGTACCGCTTGGGCAACGAGCATTGCCCCGTGCAGTCCTCCGTGCTCTGCGCGCCCTGCCTGTGATCAACAGCCCTCCACTGCCCGGCTGCTCTCTCTCTCTTAAGAAACACCTCGCAAGTGGTTGATTTGCAAAGTAGGTTTCAGGCGGTTTGCGGGGC
>JBIIZX010000003.1:0-23463 GCA_044346055.1 Burkholderiaceae bacterium
CACCGTGGCCACCCTCCTGAAGAAGGCGATCACTGTAGGAACCCAACCGCAAAACGCACCCCGGCGGCATGCGTCAACCGCTCACGATAGTTGTCGCTGAGCGCTCAAGATAATTGTCGCCCGCCAGTCCTAGATTGCTCATCTCGCCCCAGCCATCGGATCGACTAAGCTTCGGCCGCCCCAAGAACCGATGACAACGATGAGCGACACCGTCACACCCCGCCCGCCCCTGCCCGACCATCTGTCCACCGACGTTCGCAGTCCGCACTACAACGAAGCGGTGCTGGAGCACGAGATCGTGGTGCGCTTTAATGGCAAGGACCGCTCGGACGTCGATGAGTACTGCATGAGCGAGGGCTGGATCAAGGTTGCGGCCGGCAAGACACTCGACCGGCGCGGCAACGCGCTGCTGATCAAGCTCAAGGGGACGGTGGAGGCGTTTTACCGGGCGGAGCTCGACAAGCAGGCGGCCGCGTAAGTGCGGTGCCTACAGCACCGGCCGCAGTGGCAGCCACTGCAGCGCGCGCACGGCGGCGTTCTTCCAGTACGACACCATCTGGTCTAGCGGGTAGTGCGCGGCGTCCCAGCTGTTGCCAGGCGCCATGTCAGTCTCGATCGCGGCCCGCACGGCGCGCGCCACGCCGGCATCGTGGATCACCGCGCCCACCTCGGTGTTGAGGTTCTCTGAGCGCGGGTCGAGGTTGTAGGTGCCGATGTAGGTGATGCGACCGTCGATCACCATGGTCTTGGCGTGCAGCGAGAAAATGGGCTGCGGTCCGCGCGGTGTCACCACGCGCTGCTGCATCATGGTTCGCTGCACCTGCGCGTCCGGCCGATACTCGTGGATCTGCAGCCCCATGGCGAGCAACCGGCGGCGCTGCTGGCGGTAGCCGCTGAAGGCCGGCAGGTTGTCGGTGCTGGCGAGCGAGTTGGTGTTGATGCGCACCGTGACGCCACGCGCCCGCAGGCCTTGAAACAGCTCCAGCGCGCGATCTGACAGCACCAGGTAGGGCGACTGGATCACGACCTCGCTTTGCGCGCCTTGCAGCAGGGCGGCCAGTGCCGCGGAACTGTCGCCGCCGCCACCGAGCCCGTCTTTGCCGTCGTTCTTGCCCGGCTGGTCATGAATGAAGTCAACCCGGCACCACACCAGCGCGCGCGCTACGCGCGGAAACGAGTCGGGCGTCGATTCAATGGCGCGCCGCACCTCCGGCGCGAAGTTCTCCGGTGCGCGGGCGTAGGTCGCCAGGTCGCGGTAGATCTGCTGCACCTCGGTGTCGGTGACGCTGACGTTCTGCTTGACCACCGCCTGCTGCATGAGGCCGATGCCGTTGTAGAGGTCTTCCACGCGTGCGGCGAGCACGCTCGCCCAGAAGGTCTCGAAGTTGGCCGCCATGGTGCGCACCGCCGGGCCCAGCAGAACGACGTCGCGATCGCGGAAGTTGTAGCGGTTGTTGTAGTCGAAGTACTCGGCCGCCATGTTGCGGCCGCCGGTGATGCCCACCTTGCCGTCGATCACCAGTGTCTTGTCGTGCATGCGCTGGTTCACGTCTCGAAAATCCGTCACCACGTTGAGCAGGCGCCGCGCCAGCGGTACGCCCACGGAAGTCTTCGGGTTGTAGACGCGAATGTCGATCTTCGGATGTCGGGCCAGCGCCAGCAGTGACTTGTCTGGCGCGTCGATCATCAGGTCGTCCACCAGCACGCGCACGTGCACGCCGCGATTGGCAGCGCGCAGCAGTGCCTCGGCGGCGAGGATGCCGATGTTGTCGGTGCTCCAGATGAAGTACTGCACCTCGATCGAACGCTCGGCCTGCTCCACCAGCCAGGCGCGCGCCAGCAGCGCTTCCTGCGGATCATCGAGCACGTAGACGCCTGTCTGCCCCGGGTTGGCCGCCAGCAGCGCATCCACCTGCGCCATGGGCGGCGCCACTTGCGCCGCGGCGGGCGCGAGGAGCGCGACACCGAGTAGCAGCGCCGCGAGCAGGCGAGCTATGCATTGCCTCATTTGCGTCTCAGTACGCGTGAGCAGCCCGTGGACGTGCGCTGCGATCAGACCGACCACCGTCAGATTGACCACCAATAGCGCGTCACGTGAAAGAACACCGGCGCGGCAAAGATCACGGAGTCGAGCCGGTCGAGCATGCCGCCATGGCCTTCGATCATATGGCCCCAGTCCTTCACGCCGCGGTCGCGCTTCATGGCCGACATCACCAGGCCGCCGAAGAAGCCCATCAGGCAGATGACCAGGGCAATGAGCCCGGCCTGCCACGGCGCAAACGGCGTGATCCAGTAGAGCGCCGCGCCGAGCAGCGTGGCACTGGCCACCCCGCCAATGAGCCCCTCCCATGTCTTTGACGGCGACAATTCCGGCGCGACCTTGCGCTTGCCCAACAGCTTGCCCCACACGTACTGCAGCACGTCACTGCCCTGCACGACGATCACGAGAAACGCGATCAGCAGCAGGTTGCGCTGCTCGTAACCCGGGATCTGCAGCGTGAGCAGCGCCGGCACGTGGCTGATGCAGTACACGCTCACCATCAGCCCCCATTGCACCTTGGCACTGCGCTCGAGAAAGCGCTTGGTGTCGGCGCCGAGTGCCGCAATGATCGGCAGCAGCAGGAAGGCGTAGACGGGCACGAAGATCGAGTAGAGACCGTACCACTCGATCCAGATGAGCAGGTACTGCACCGGCAGCACGATGAAGAAGCAGGCGGCGATCGCCAGATGGTCGCCGCGCCGCGTGTAGGCCAGCGTCAGAAACTCGCGGAGCGCGTGAAACGAGATCAGGAGAAAGAGCACGATCACGCCGGCCTTGCCGAACAGGAAGGCCAGGCCGATCACCAGCACCATCACCCACCAGGCGTTGATGCGCGCGACCAGGTTGTCGATCACGCTGTGCGGCTGCCCTTTGGCCACGCGCCACTTCAGCAGCGCCGCCACGGCGGAGGCGAGCACCAGCACCAGGCCCACGCCGGCAAACAGCCGCGCGGTGTCGGAGGCCAGGAGTGCGGCGATCATGCGTCGTGCCGCGTGTGTTCGGGCCGCAGGTCAAGCAGCGCGTTGCGCGCGGCGGCAAGAAAGGCATCGCGCTCGGCCAGCGCCACGGTCTCAGGCGGTAGCGGCCGGCCAAAGGCGACCAGGCAGGCCAGCGGCACCGGGATCACTTCGCCCTTGGGCAGCACGCGGTGCAAGTTGTCGATCCACACCGGCGTGAACTGCGCCTGCGGGCAGCGCTCCACCAGCCGATGCAGCCCACCTTTGAGCGGCAACAACGCCTCCTCGGTCTCGTTGCGCGTTCCTTCAGGAAAGAAGATCACGGAGTCGCCCGAGTCCAGCACGTGCGCGATCTGCTCGACGGGATCGGGTTCGTTAGACGACGTATCGCCGTCGTCGGTGCGCCGCTTGCCGCTGCGATCGATGAGCACCGCGTTGAACACGCGTCCGGCAGTAAAGCGGCGTAGCGCCGACTTGTTCCAGTAATCAGCACCCGCCACCGGCCGCGTGCGTGCGCGCAGGTCGGGCGGCAGGCAGGCCCATAACAGCACGAAGTCGCCGTGGCTGCGGTGGTTGGCGAAGTACAGCGTGGGGGTCGCCGTGGGCGCCGTATCGGCCCAGATTGCACGAACGCCAGTGACGGCCCGCGCGAACGCGATGATGGCTAGAGCAATGAGACGTTCATGTACACGCATTTGGAGCACCGTCAGTCAGCGCAAGGCCGCATTGGCCCCGCGTATCCATAGCGCCGCGCACAGCAGCGCCACTTGGGCAAGAACCACCGCAATGTGGGCACGCTGCAGGCGCCGCGTGCCCGCGATTCTGGCCTCAAAAGGACGCGACGGCCAAACCTCTCGCTTCAAGTGCAAGCGCAACAGCGCGGTGTCGATGCTGCCAGCATTCAGCGCGCCGCGACCCCACGCCTCGAACAGATCGCAGTCCAACGCAAGGCGCAAGGCAAGCATGCGTTCCAGTGGCGCCAGAACAAGCACGCCGCCCGCGAGGCGCGCCGCGGCGCCCGGTTGCCCCAGCAGCAGCGCAACGGCCGCGACCAGCACGAGCACCAGTGCAAAGTGCCCGACCAAGCGCTGCGCGCGCAGCCAGGCTGCCAGCACAATGCACACCGCGCGCAGCTCGGAGGCCGTTGCAGCCGGATCTGTGACCGCCGTGGAAGCAGGATTCGCTGCTGCGTCTTCTCCCCCACTCCCGCCGGTGTCCTCGGCTGCGCATTGGTTGGCGCCCTGACTCAGCCGCCGGCTCATGATCCCGACCCAGCCACCGCGCGTTTGATGGCCGCCACATGGGTCGGGCGCAGCACCACTTGCGGGCGGGCCAGCCGCACCCGCTCGATCGCCGCGTCGACCGAGCGCGCGCGGCCGCTCATCACGAGCCAGGTCGCGACAGCGGCCGCACTGCGCGAGTAGCCGAGTGCGCAACAAACGAACACAGCCGCTCCGCCACGCACGGCGTTCTCCACCTGCAATGCCGCCCGCCGCAGCGCCCGAGGCGACGGCGTGGAAAGATCGAGCATGGGCACAGCACCGGTCGCCGGCGCAGGCGGTGGGTCGAGCTCGGCGCAAACATCGACCAGTTGCAAGCCTTGCATACGGGCGGGCCCACTGCGCAGCAGCGAGCCCACATGTACGCCGTCGGCGACCTCATTTGACTCTGCCTGCCCACGTGTCCACCAATGGGCGTTCATCCGCGCGCCGAGGCGGTAAGGCCAGAGCAGCCAGCGTGTGGCCCAGCTCGCGCGACCGCCATCGAACTTCTGGAAGCCGTAAGCACCAAACAGGAGGTAGTTGAGCGCCACCATCGCGAGCGCAACGCTGATCCAAAGCAGCCATAAGCCCGCCCCACCGAGCACGAGGGCAAGCGCTGCGCTGGTCAGCGAGCCGGCGCCGTATAGCGCAGCCAGCCGCGTCCGCTGCGGCTCAACGGTCAGGCGTGCCACCTGCAGCATGCTCGGCACGCGCTCCATCGGCCACATCCACACACACAACACGCCAAGCAGTGCGCCGGTGGGGATGTCGATGAAGTGATGCTGGTACGTCGTCAGCGCCGAGCCACAAACTAGCAGCGTCCACAGATGCAGCACAGCGCGCGCGACGGGATGGTTAAGGCGGCGCCGATACAGGTCCCAGAGGATCACGGCCAGGGCGATGTGCAGCGACGGCGCCTGGTTGAATGGCTGGTCGAAGCTGCGCAGCGCTGCGAACAGCACCCCGGCCGCGCCGTCTGCCTGCGGTTCACCGAATGTGAAGCGCAGCGGAGTGACGATGAAAGAGCTCACGGCGACGATCTGCGCAGTCACCAGCCGCAGCCCGTGGCGCCGCACTTCATGCGTGTTGCGGCAGACGAACAGCGACAGCGCCTAAAACACGTTAATCGACCAGTATGGAAAAATGGTCCACGCCCAGAATGGGATGGCGGTCTCCCAGTTGAACACCACCGCCGGCACATGCTCGCGCAGACCCGCCACATAGTTGGCAAGCCCGTAGCTCACGTAGAAAAACGGCCCAAGACACGCCAGCCAGATAGCGGCGTTGCGCGTCCGCGCCGGCAGCCGCTTCCACATGATCACGCGAGGACCGAATCAACACGCTGCGCCGCGCTGACGGTGAAAATGCCCCACTCGTCGATGCGCTGCTCAACTTTGACAAATCCGGCGCTCTCGACCAGCTCGTCCATCTCTGCCTGGCTGCGCCGCCGCATGATCCAGGCAGCACCAGCACGATGGCTAGTCAGCGTGCGCGCGATCATCTCGAGTTGTGGGTGCCATGGCTGCCCGGTGTAGACGAGCCAGCCGCCCGGCTCGACCAGCGCACCGAGCGCGCAGAGCGAACGGCCCACTAGATCATTGTCCGGGAACAGCTCGTATAGACCAGAGACAATCGCCAGCGAGGGCCGGGGCTGCACGGACAGGATCGAATCCGGCGAGAATGCATCGGCCTGCTCGAAGCGAGCGATCTGCGCCAAGCCGAGCGCATCGATCAGTCGCCGCCCGGCCTGCACGTTGATGTCGCTGTAGTCGCGAAGCACGATCCACTCAGGCAGCGCATCGCCGGCACGCACCGCATCCAGCACGTAACGGCCATGCCCGGCAGCGATATCGAGCATGCGCACCGGCCGCCCTGCCGCGCGCAAGCGCCGCATCACTGCTTGCAACAAATCTTCGAGATGCTGCTTGCGCACACGGATACCGCGCCAGCCGACCGCGTCGAGGTAAGTGCGGTCAATCAGCCGGCCAAGCGGACCGCGACCCTGCGCCTGATTGCGATACACATAGTCCAACGTACTGCCCGAGTCGAATCCGGTCCGCAGTCCAAGCTGCATGCCGCTGGACAGCGTTGCGCCAATACGGATGGAGGTGCGATTGCTTGCCCAGTACAGACCGCGCGGCGACAGCGCAGGCAGCGATGTGGACAGGCGATTCGCTTCATCATGGCTGGCGCCATAGCGATGCGCCTGTAGCAGGGACAGACGCTGTGGCGGTTGCGCGAAACGATCGAGCACGAACTGCCGTACAGCCTGAACGGCGACCGCGCGGCCTGCCTCGCCCAGCGTGTCGTGAAAGAACCCTGGCAACTCGAGCCGCGCACGCACCGCGCTGCCGAGGTTGGCGAAGAACCGCTCCTGCGGCTTGCGCTCGACCACCCAGTCGGCGCCAGAGATAAGAAGTTGCGTCGGTGCCGTGATGGCCTGCGCGTCTCGGACCACGCGCTCGCCCGCATCAAACAAACCGAGCAGGATGTTGACGGAGATCGGACGCGTGATGAGCGGGTCGCTGCCATAACTGGCGACGCGCTCGGCATCGTGTGTCAATAGCTTGGCTTTCACGTAACTATTGACGAAAAAGTTGCCTCGCAGCTTGTGCAGCAGCCGCAGACCAGGCACTGCCAATGGCACGTACAGCTTGACCCGAAATGCTGGCGAGGCCAGCGACATGCCGCGGATCTTGGGCGCATAGTCGTGCACCCAGGTCGACACCAACACGGCGCCCACGCTCTGCGCAACGATGTAAACGGACTCGATCGGAACGCCGTGGACGGCGCCAAGATGCTCGATGAACGTCTGCACGTCGCGTACCAAACTACCAAAGCTCAGACTGAACCCGCGGGCGCCGGGAGAGCGGCCATGACCGCGCGCGTCCCAGGCAAAGAATTCGAACTCCGGCAGGTCGAGTTCGTCAACGAGATGCGACACGCGCCCTGAGTGCTCATGCCCCCGGTGAAACAGTACGATCGCGCCGCGTCCTACGTCGGTGGTAGCAGGCCAGTGGCGATAAAAGAGGCGCGCGCCATCATGCGTCGAGAATTCACATTCGATCGCGGTTCGAGTGACTTGATGGCCGTCCGGTCGTGTTGTTGCCATGGTCGAATGCATTGGGGGTAGTGATGGCGCAACATCATCGTGCCTCGCGCAGCCCGGTGCGTACGCGGTTGATCACGGTCCAGCACAGCAATACCGCCAGTAGCGGCATGAGCCACTGCACTGCTGGTGGCAGCGGCCAACCGAGGCCGATCCACAGCGCGAGGGCGCCGAAGACAAAGGCGCGGTCGCTCTTGCCGAGCGGACCGTCATAGCGCCGCGTCGCGCCTACCATGAGGCCGAGCACTCCGGCGAACTCGGTGAGCGCAGCGAGAAAGATCACGGCACCGACCCAGGCCGGGTGAAAGGGCGCGATCCAGGCAAAGGGCAAGAACAGCGCAGCGTCGGCGACGACGTCGGTCAACTCGTTCAGATAGGCGCCCAGCTTTGACTGCTGGCCAAACTCGCGCGCCAGCATGCCGTCCACCGCATTGAGCGCCATGCGCAGAAACATCCACAGCGGCACCAGCAGGAACGCCGCGCGCGCAGGCTGGGCCAGCGTGAGCCACAGGCCGATTGCAACCGACACCGCGCAGGCGGCCACGGTCACCTGGTTGGCGGTGACACCGGCCGCATGCAGGCGCCGCACCAGCGGACGCAGCAGCGCCTGAAAACGCGGCTTGAGAAGATAGATCGACAGATTGCCCCCTCGGCTGACGAGCGGCGCGACCCAATGGTGACCACCTATAGCCAGCCCAGACCGGCGAAAGAATAAGCGCGGGCGCAAATCCCTGTTGCCGCAACAGCACCAGCTTGCGCTTCTTCCAACAACGATCAACGCAGCCCGCGCCGGGCTTGACAACACATCGCCAACCCCTGCTCCACTAACATCGGCCTATGGTGACGGCAACGTTGCGTGCAAGCGCAACGGAAACAGAAAAGGGAACGGAAAGCCGCAATGGCGCAACAACACCTGTTTGAAGGACGACTGGCCTGGACCGGCAGCCCGAGCACCGCCGGCGACCGCGCCGTCAAGCTCGCGCGCGCGTTTCGCATCGACTTTGACGGCAAGGACCCGCTGCAGGGCTCCTCGCCCGCCGTGTTCAACGGTGACGAGAGCAAGCACAACCCGGAGACGCTGATGGTGGCCTCGCTCATGGCCTGTCACCACCTGACCTACGTGGCACTGGCTGAGCGCGCCGGGATCAACCTCGCCACCTATCACGACCACGCCACCGACAAGCTGGCCATCAAGGACGGCAAGATGCGGATGGTCGAGGTGGTGCTGCGGCCGCAGGTGACTATCACCGACCCAGCCCTGCTCGATCGCGCAACCGCATTGCACGCCAAGGCGCACGAGAACTGCTTCATGTCCAACTCGGTGAACTTCGAGGTCCGCGTGCAGCCGGGCGTGAAGCTCGCGGCGCAGTAGGCGGCGCCGTTCATGCCCCGTTCGCAACACTCGCCACGGCCGCAACCGTCCCGCGTCGCGCAGCAGCGGCAGAGCTGCCGTCTCTATGGCGACCTGGCCAAGTGGTGGCCACTCATGTCGCCGCCCTCGCACTATGTGGAGGAGGCCACACACTTCAACCGGCGCATCACGGGTGAGACCGGTTGGAGCAACCGGCGCGGCAAGACGGCGCTGGAACTCGGTTGCGGCGGCGGCAGCCTCGCCTTTCACATGAAGCGCCGGTTTGCTCTGACGCTGGTGGACCGCTCGCCGCAGATGCTCAAGGTGAGCCGCGCGGTCAATCCGGAGTGCGAGCACCTGCGCGGCGACATGACCACGTTGCGCCTGGGCCGCCAGTTTGATCTGGTGCTGATCCATGACGCCATCGAGTACATGACCAGCGAGGCCATGTTGCGCGCGGCCTTTGCCACCGCCGCGGCACGTTGCAAGCCTGGGGGCCTGTTCATGGTGGTGCCCGACTGCGTGCGCGAGACCTTTCAGCCCGGGACCGCCCATGGCGGTGAAGACGGCGCCGACGGCCGCGGCCTGCGCTACGTCGAGTGGGTGTTCGATCCTGATCCGACGGATTGCACCTACGAAGGGGTGTTCGCCTTCCTCCTGCGCGACGCGCGCGGCCGCATCACGATCGAGACCGATCGCCATCGTTGCGGGCTTTACAGTCGGCGCCAGTGGATCAAGTGGATCGAGGCTGCCGGGTTTGCCCGCGTGACCACCATCGTCGATCCGTACGAGCGCGATGTCTTCACCGGCCTGCGCCTGCCCGAATGAACAGCAGCCCCGTGACCCCGGCAACCAACACACTCCAGCCCGTGGGCTCGAACGCAAGCGATGCGTCGAGCGCTAATGAGGACGCCAATGCGGACGCGGGTGCGGATGTGAGTGCAAGTCACGGTGTCCACGACGGTTCCAGCGACGGCGGCACTGACGCCAGCGCCGATGCAACCAACGATGCGGACAATGCACGCCGCGCCTCCCACATCCGCAGCTTTGTTGCGCGCCGCGGCCATATCAGCGCTGCGCAGGAGCGCGCGTTGCGCGAGGTGCTGCCCCGCGTGCAACTGCCTTACGCGCCGCAGCCGCTCGACCTTACAGCCGCCTTCGGTCGCGCTGCACCCACCGTGCTTGAGATCGGCTTTGGCATGGGCGAGACCACTGCTGCGATTGCACAGGCGCGGTCAGACGTGAACTTTCTCGCCGTCGACGTGTTCGCCGCAGGCTGCGGTGCGCTGGCCAAGCGCATCGACGAGCACAGCCTCGTCAACGTGCGCGTGATGCAGCACGACGCGGTGGAGATCGTGCGCGACATGCTGCTGCCATCGACACTGGCCGGCGTGCACATCTACTTTCCTGACCCGTGGCCCAAGGCACGCCATCACAAGCGCCGGCTGGTGGCGCAACCGTTCATCGGGCTCCTCGCCAGTCGCATTGCACCCGCCGGCTATCTGCACTGCGCCACCGACTGGCAGCACTATGCCGAACAGATGCTTGACGTGCTGTCGCACGAGCCGCAGCTCGTCAACCTGCACGCAGGCTACGCGCCGGCGCCGCGCAACCCGCTCGCTGAGCGGCCGACGACCAAGTTCCATGCGCGCGGCACTCGGCTCGGACACGGCGTGTGGGACCTGGTGTTCGTGCGTACGAGCCAGCGCTGAGGCGTCAGGACTTCATCGTCAAGCAGTGCGGCCAAGAAATGCTGCGAGAGTCGGACAGCGCTGCGTTTCGGCGCGTCCGGCCGCACCGATGCATTGAGCGCCACGCCGCATTGTTCAGAAACCGCAAGTTGAACATCGCGCGTGTGCGTTGCGGAGGCGTGAATCATCCGCGCCGGCACCGAGCATTAGTGGACTGTCTTGCAACTCCTCTCCTCCTACCGTTCACCAGCGCGAAAACTCGCGCACCAACGGATGCAAACAGGAGGACTAGCCATGGATCCCATACGCTTTCGCGACCGTCTGATCGATTTTCAGCCGGAGAGAGTCATCACGCTTTTCAAGGAGTGTCAGCCGAAGATCCTTGTTGTCACGGACCAGCTCAATTTCAGCCCCACCAGCGCCTTCGGCCTATCGCAGTTTGTCAGCACGCTGGCGAGCATGACGATTCACGGCATGACGCCGCAGGTCATCAAGGCCTCGCGCGGGGGCTCAGCGCCGGGGGCGGACATCCCCAACTTCTCGTTCGACAACGCAACGCATGGGGTCCTGAAGTCGCGCTACGACGTCGTCTTCATTCTGGGCATCGTGTCGGAGAACATCAACCAGTTGACTGCCGCGGAGCTGGCCGCACTGGGACGTTTCATGCAGGCCGGCGGCGGGGTCTTCGCCACGGGCGACCACGAGAGCCTGGGGGCGTCCATGGGACGCGACATCCCTCGCGTGCGCAGCATGCGCTTCTGGCGCCAGGCGGACACACCCAATGTCGCGAGCACCGCAAGGTTGTCGACCAATCTGTCCGGGACCGATGAGACGGAAGAGTTCGCGGACCAGTCAGACCGCTTTCCGCAGCGCCTGTACCTGAACTTTCGAACGATTTCTGGCGGCGTGGGCAATCCTCACCCGCTGGTGCAGATGCCACCGCCGGGGCGCGCGATCGAGATCTTTCCCGATCACCCACACGAAGGCGAATGTCGCCTTCCAAGCGACTTTACGACCACCTTCAGTCTGGACGGCGCTAACGTGTCTGAATGGCCAGGTGGCGCGCGGCCGGAGGTCGTCGCGATGTCGATGTCGCACGGCGATGGCTTTCCGTTCGGTCCGACCGGCGGCAAAGCGCCGCTGGTCCCGCGCTCGTTTGTGGCCATTTGCGCTTACGACGGTCAGCGCTCCGGGGTTGGCCGCGTGGCCACCGACGCCACCTGGCATCACTTCGTCAACATCAATCTCGACGGGACACAGTCAGGTCTGTCCGGCGGCGTCGCCGGGCTGAGCGCGCCGGACTCCAACCGCATCCAGCAGTACTACCGCAACCTGGCCAACTGGCTGATGCCAAGTGCGACGCGGCGCTGCCTGCGCTTTCCCCTGGTCATCGCGGAGCTGCAGCGGTTCCCGCTGTTCGAGGAACTGGACCTGCCCCGCCCGCCCGAGTGGACCGGACCGCTGCTGCGCGACGTAGGCGCCCGTTTCGTCGATGCCATCGGCCGCCGTCTGCCGCGCTGGGAAGTGGACGCGCTGCTCGACGACGCACTCGAAGACGCAGTTGGCGACCGGGCTTTAGCGTTGTCGACGGACAACAGTGCGATCGGACGGCTGACGCGACAGGAGCTTGCCTTTGCCGCATTCGGCGGGCTCGTGGGCGCGGTGGCAGCGACGCTGGAGGAGTCGAAGGACGAGAAGTCGCTTGCGCCGCACGGCGTGTTGGAAGAGAACGCGCGTTCATCGAGCAAGAAGGCCGTGCAATTGCTGCTGCGTCAGCGACAGAAGGAACTGCAATCGGTTGACGCGCTGCTGAACAGTCTCGGCTGATAGTCGCACCAGCAAGAGGGCGGGCGCGCGCTAGGACAGGCGCGCTCACCGCCAATTGCCACGAGCTGATCGCGCTGTTGATCACGGATCTCGAATCACGGGACACGGATCAAGCCAAGCCATCGTCTGCTGCGGGAACGCGTCTTGCCGACTTGGGCGACCTCATTGCTCGGCGGCAGCCTTGGCACAGACTGCGGACACCCTAGCCCGGATGTTTCACCAGGTCGCCCCCGTGCACCCACGGTCTCCCTCTGGCAGCTGCAGCGACAGCCGGCCGTCTGCAAAAGCCACTTTGGCCCGTCGTGGCTACGCGGGTTTTGCGCGGCGCCTGCGCGGCTATGTTGCTCCCCACCGTCGGGCCCGAGGGCGCACCGTACAGTTCCCGATGACGCTGCAGCGGGTTGAAGGAGGCACGTTCTGGTTCCTCACCTCGGATGTATCGCCCACGGCGATCAGCTTGAGGTCAGTCGGCTGCATTGAACGCCGAGTCCGACAGCCTCACCTCAGTCGAACACAAGGCCGCGCCGCGTCACGAATGAGGACGAGTCGCCATCCGGCCGCGTTCAACAATGATCGAGACATCGCCTGGAACCGTCCCCGGGCAGCGTCGGCGACTCCCAAGACAATGCGCTGGCCGAGACGATCATCGGTCTGTACAAGGGCGAGGTCATCCGACACCGTAGGCCCCGGAACACTTTTGAAGCGGTCGAGCGCGCGACGCTGGAGTGGGTGGACTGGTTCAACAACCGGCTGCTCGAACCCATTGGCAACATGCCGCCGGCAGAAGGCGAGATGCAGTACCTTTAGAAGCAGAAAGAGTCAGCCATCCCGGCCTGACTCGAACGCGAATGTCTCCGGGGAAGCCGGGGCGGTTCAGGGCAGCAGCGTGAGTTGATGCCGATCGCGCGGCGCGGGCGAAGCGCGGCACTGTCTGGGAGCCGCGTCAGACCGCCCGATCTAAGCCGACAGTGTTTTCGAGATGCGCACTTACGGGTGACTCCGTCGCTTCTTGGATTGCGTCAAGGTCGAACAAAGTGCGTCATCGCTCCAGGTACCGGGCCGGAGGAACGTAAGTTCAACCCAGCACTTGATCGGCAGCAAGACAATCACCGTCCAACCTGGCTGCCCTGTCAATTGCATGAGAAGCGCCCCGAGGGCGAGCGACGAAAAGAGCGCGAGGACCTTCGCAACGACTGCCCCAAGCCCATCCCCCGCGTACAGTTGCCCTCCGCCACGGTTATGTGTGAGTTGGGCAACTATTGCGCAAACAACAGCTAGGCAACCCCACGGCGTGACCATCAATTCGCGTAAGGCGTGTGCCAGAGAAAGCGCTCCCCCCCATAAATTCTGGAGCGCGTGTTGCAAGCTGTCACTTCCATTACCTACCGGCTGCATGGAAATTGATGCGACCAATACACCAACGAGCGCACCCCATGCGAGAACCAGCGTTAGCAAGCCCCAAAGCAGCATGGACCATAGGACGAAAGCCCCCGAGCGGGTAGTCCGATGACTCGAATCCCTGCTAAAGCCCTGCAGCACGGCCAGCAAGACCAGAAATGCGAACTCGACCCAAACGACAGCCAGCCATTGCAGCGCAGACCAGTCGTACACGAGAATGCCAATGCCGACGATCACTGTCGCCAAGGCGGTACTGACAACGTCACTTGCCCGCGAGGTCCGATGATTTGTTGACGCCAAAGCAACAGAGTGCGTCGAGCCTTGTTTCATCGCCTCACCTCAACCATCAGAATCATCGTCAGCCATCACTGCTCGCTCGGCGGCCCACTCACGCAGCGCCTCGATGCGCTCGGCCATGATGACCGCCCGCGGCCGCGTGCGTTCGAGCTCGGCGGCGATGTCCTTTGTGTCGAGCTTTTCATTGCGGGCGCGCGTCTCGAAGCTCGCGGCCACGATCGCCTGCTCGATCTCCGCACCCGAGAACTGCAGCGCCTGGCGCGCCAGTGTTGCAATGTCGAACTGCGCCGGGTCCAGGCCCCGCTTCTTGAGGTGGATGCCAAAAATCTGCTCGCGCGCGGCGGTGTTGGGAAAGTCGACGAAGAAGATCTCGTCAAAGCGGCCCTTGCGCACCAGCTCCGGCGGCAGCGCGGAGATATCGTTGGCGGTGGCCACGATGAAAACCGGCTTCTTGCGCTCGCTCATCCAGGTGAGCAGGCTTCCCAGTACCCTGCGCGACACGCCGCCGTCCTGCTCGCCGCTGCCCGCCGTGGCAACGCCCTTTTCAATCTCGTCCATCCACAGCACGCAGGGTGCCATGCCTTCGGCCACGGCAAAGGCCTGGCGCAGGTTTCTCTCGGTCTCGCCGTAGTACTTGTTATAAAGCGCGCCAAAGTCCATGCGCATCAGCGGCACGTTCCACTCGCCAGCAATGGCGCGCGCAGCCAGACTCTTGCCGCCGCCCTGCACGCCCAGCAGCACCACGCCCTTGGGACTGTCGACCGACACACCGCGCATCGAGTCCAAAAATGGCCCGCGACGCAGGTTGATCCAGTGCTTCATGCGCGCCAGGCCGCCGACGTCGGCAAAGCGCAGGCTGCTGGTCTCGAAACCGAGCGCCTCGCCGCCGCCGAGTGCGGCGTGCTTGGTGGCCAGCACGCGGCGCACGTCGTCGCTGTTGATCTCGCCATCGGCGCGCAAGGCCTGCCGCACCAGGCGGCGCACATCGTCCTGCTCAAGACCCAGCAGATGCAGGATCAGCGTGTCGACCGCGCCGCGCTCGGCGCGTGCCTTCTCGCCTGACTGCGAAAGCCACAGCTCCGCTTCCTCGGCCACGATCGCCTTGATCTCGTCGCGCGTGGGCAGCCGCGGCCGGAAGTGCGAGGCCATGCGCAGGATCTCCGAGGGCAGTTCCTCCAGCTTGGGGCTCACAAAGACCAGCGTGCGTGCCGTCCGATAGTGCTCCAGTGCAATCTCGCGGATGAGCCGCACGTTGATCGCATCCTTGAGCCCCGGATGCGCGTCACAGAACACGTACACGCCATTTTGCGGCGACTTGTCGATGTGCTTGAGCGCATCGAGTAAGTTGTTGGTGCCGTGAATCGGCTCCTCGCGCGAAAAGCGCGTGATGCCGTCGGTGATGCTCCAGCGGAACATCACCTGCTGCTCGAGGTTGCAGGCCTGATGCAGCAGCTTGAGGATGCGCGGCTCCTCGTGCGTCTCGATCAGGATGATCGGCACCCTGCTCTTGAGCAGTGCGCCGATCTCGATCAGTTCATCGCGGTCTTTCATGGTGCTCGTCTCGTGCATGTGGCGGGACCAGGCGCCCGCGTGGGCGATTGTGCCAACGTCGGATGGTGGCGAAGGTTGGAAAACGAAGAGGAAAGGCTTGGCTGCCGATCGGCAGCGCTGTCGATACCCAAGACAAATCCCCCCCCCTCCCTTTTTCAAAGGCAGGGCGATCGCGCGGAGCCGAACAGCGACTAGGCGAGCCCGTCCAGCAACGCCTGGAACGCCTGCACTGCCAGCTCCGCGTCATCGTTGGTGACGTCTTCGAGCGGGTTGTGGCTGACGCCGGCGTTGAGCCCCCGCACGAACAGCATGGCCTGCGGCATCACCTCGTGCAGCTTCATCGCGTCGTGCCCCGCGCCGCTGGGCATGCGGTACACGGGCAGGCCGAGCGACTGCACCGCTTGCTCCCAGCGCTGCTGCCACGCGGGCGCACTCGGTGCCGCGGCCACGCGCATCGTTTCCTCGAGCACGTGGGCGACACCGCGCCGGGTGCAAATGGCTTGCAGTTGCGCCAGCACATCGGCGACGAGGCGGTCGCGTTTCTCATCGGTGGTCGCACGCAGGTCCAAGCTGAAGCGGCAGCGGCCGGGCACCACGTTGATCGAACCAGCCGGCACTTCGAGGATGCCGACGGTACCCACGCAATCGGGCTCGGCGGCAGCGCGCTGCTCGACGTACAGCACAAGCTCTGCCACGGCGACCGCCGCATCGCGCCGCCGGTCCATGGGCGTGGTGCCGGCATGACTGGCCATGCCGGTCACCTCGCCCACGTAGCGCACGCTGCCGTTGATCGAGGTGACGATGCCCAGCGGCAGGTCGAGCTCGTTCAGCACCGGCCCCTGCTCGATATGCACCTCGACGAAGCCCAGGTAGCGACGTGGATCGCGCTTGATGGCGCCAATAGCCTCGAGCGTCGTCGGCAGGCCGGCGCGCTGCATGGCCTCGGCCATGGTGATGCCCTCGGCATCGCGTTGCGCCAGCCAGGCTGGGTCGAAGTTGCCGAGCAGCGAGTCCGAGCCGAGAAAGCCCGCCTTGTAGCGCTGGCCCTCTTCCTCGGCGAAGGCCACCAGCTCGATGCCAAAGGGCAGGCGCCTGCCGGCGCGGCGCAGCTCGCGCACGGCAAGCAGCGGCACGAAGATGCCCAGTCGCCCGTCGAAGCGGCCCGCATTGCGCACCGTGTCGAAGTGGCTGCCCGTGAGCAGGCGCGGCGCTGCCGCGTCGGTGCCGTGGTACACGCCGACCACATTGCCCACAGCGTCGATCGACACCTCATCAAAGCCCGCCTCGCGCATCCACTGCGCCAGGTCGCGCTGGCAGGCCAGATGCGCCTGGGTGAGGTAGGTGACGGTGAGCTGGCCGCGCTCGGCAAATTCGGTGTCGCTATGCCGCGCCAATTGCGCGACCAGATCGTGCAGCGCGTTGCCACGCTCGGGCGTGACACCGAACTTGTCGTTCAGCCGCAGCTCGGCGACGCGATGCACGTTGCGCAGGCACTCAGCGAACTCCACCTCGGGGTGATGCGTCAGCCGCCGCGCAAAGGTGGCGATGATCTCGGCGCGCGTGAGGCCCGTGCCGCGCGGACCGCGCACCGCGAGGATGAAAGGCCAGCCGAATTTCGCGTTGTAAGCGGCGTTGAGCGCCTGCAGGCGCGCGAACTCCTCCGGCGTGCAGTCGGCGAGCCCGGCGCGGCCCTGCTCATCGGTCGACTCAGCCGTCAATGCCTTAGCGACCATCGCTTTTCCCGCCAGCTCCGGATGCGCGCGCAGCAGCGCTAGCTGCCGGTCCCGATCTGCCGCCCGCACGACCTCGACGAGCGTGCGTTTGAGCGCTGCCAGACTCGCAAACGGCCGTCGGTCAGCCGCAGCCTCGACGACCCAGGGCGAGTGCTCGTAGGTGCCAGCAAGCAGGCGCACGAACTCGGCCGCAGAAGCGGCGTTCAATGTTGAGAGCGAAAGCAGCATGAACTGACGGTCGGCAAGGGTCGGCGGGGAGCAGCGTACGGAGTCTATCGGCACGCTCTTGCATGCGATCTGCAAACCACCGGACTCTGCGGCACCTCTGCAAGCGGCACGGTTGCCGGCAAAGCGCAGCAAAGGCTACGCAAATCCGAGGGGTAAACGATCTGCGACAACCAGATGGGGCGTCGGCATTGACGACCCTGCGCGTGCAGCCAACTGCACAGGAGACAAACATGACGAGCATCCTTGGGCCAGCTTACCTAAACTCTATGCGCGCGCAGTCCCTCTCGCCAGAGGCGACGTCGTTCGGCAACGCCGCTGTGAGCGACCGGCAACTGGTCGCCGGGGCCACAACGGCAGCACCAACGACTTGGGCTGGCGAGCCGTTTTTCGGCACGGTCGTGAATAGGCAGCGCTTCGTCCGAAACGGCCAGTTCACCATCCCCGGACAGATTCCAGGACTCGGCGGATAGACGTTCAAGCTGCCGGTTGGCGGAGCCAGCGCGCCCGGCATCGAGGTCTACTTCCCCACCGTCAAGACCGCGTTCGTCACGGCCAAGGAAGCCACGATCCCGGTCCCGGCCATCAGCAAGGACACCAAGCTCAAATGGGTCGCTACGGTTTCCGATAAGTCGTTGCAATTTGGCCTCGGAAACTCGATCCAGGTTGGCCGCAACCCCAGCAGCTTTTTCTTCTGGAACGTGCGGGCCAACGGGACCGACCTTGCGCGCGGCGCTGCGCTGTCATTGCGGGCGGAGATGAAGGGCAAGGAGATCGTCCCGGGCACGCTGAACGCCGGCCTGCTGCACAAGCCTGCCTGCGCCGAAGGCACGCAACCAAGCCACTTGTCGGATCTCGTTGCTGGCGCCGGCTTCCAGGCTAAGGTCATTGCCAAGGAAGGTGAAATCATGGTCAAGCACGGCAAAGTACTTCTGCCGATCGCGATTTGGGAGTCCTCGATGGCCGCGCTGTCCGCCGCCGTCACCGAGGTGTCCAACCTCCCATGCGATGGCCGGACCCTCATGGAGCGCGCCGACGATCTGGCCCGAAACGCTTGGGGAGATCTACATCGCCTCTTCAGTGCCGACGAGTTTGCGCAGTGGGGCTCAGGGATAGCCGCTGTGCTCTGGGGCGCGGCGCAATTCATGCTGAAGCCGACGCCCACTTACTGAAGGCAGCACCCGAAACGGCTCGCATTCGGGAGCTGCGCGGCGCACTTGGCTACTGCGGCGCGCGGATCAGTCGCAGAGCGCGAAACAGCGCCATCGGTCGCTGCAAGGCGGCGCTGCCCGCTCCGTACGCTGGACCGATCTTCAGTCGCTTCGGTGCATGCATGTCTCGGACAATCTGAGCGACGCAAGCATGTCCATCAAGTGAGCAGGTCATGCAACGTCCGCGCCACCACCTTGGTCGCACGTCGCACGTCGCACGTCGCAAGTCTCGGGCGACGCGGCCCCGGCGGACGCTGTCGATCACCGATCGTCGATGGCCGCGGCATGATTTGCCAGCCCGGCCGCGCGCCCTTGAATGCCCATGCTACGGCGTCGTCGTCGAGATCTCGGCCGCCGAAGTCAACCTTGCGCCCTCCGGTGCAAGCGCGATCCATTGCGCCAGTTTTGTTCGCAATTGCACCGGGTCGAACGGCTTGCCGAGAAAGTCGTCCATCCCGGCAGCGATGCAGCGCTCGCGGTCGCCGGTCAGCACATTCGCGGTCAGCGCAATGATCGGAACGCGCCGTTGTCGGCCGTCGGCACCGGCCGCGGCTTGCGCCTCGATGTGGCGGATGTGCTGAGTTGCTGTGAAGCCATCCATGCGGGGCATCTGGCAGTCCATCAGCACGAGGTCGAAGCGGGCCTGGCCGAACTGCTGCAAGGCCTCCTCGCCGTCGATCGCCCGAACCGCGGTGCAGCCGAAGCTTTCGAGAAATGCCGCGGCGATTTCCGAGTTGACCTGGTTGTCTTCGACGAGGAGCACATGGCACCCGATCTTCGATGCAGTGGTTGCGGTCGTTGCGGTCGTTGCGGTCGCCACATCAGGATTCGGTTTCGTGGTCGCGCTCTCGGCATCAACCGGCGTTGCTGCCAGGGCCGCTCGCAGCGCTGACTCGGTCACGGGCTTCGGCAAAGAGACGTCTGATAACGCGTTGTCCACGCCGGACTCTCTGCGCCGCTCGACTTCCGCCAGGGCCTGCAGGCGAACCAGCTTGATCACGCGCAGGCCACCACCAGTGTGCAGTCTCCTGCAGTGCTGCACAAAGTCCGCCTCGTCGATCGGCAGTTTAGCTTCCGCATAGACCAAGGCGCCGAATGCAGCGGGCGCGCTGCGCAGTTGCGCCAGTGCGTCGATTGCATCGGTGGCCACCGTCGCGGCAATCCCCAGGCGGGCGAGCAGGCCAAGCGTGGCGGCCCGTGCGGTCGGGTGTGGTTCCAGCAGCAGCACTCGCAGCGTCTGGGGCACAACCGGTGCAGCGGCCGTTGCGTGGACCAGCGGAACCGAGAACCAGCTCAGCGTGCCGACGCCTTCCGCGCTTTCGATGCCGCTGCTTCCGCCCATCAGCTCCGCCAGCTGCCTGGTAATCGCGAGGCCGAGCCCTGTGCCGCCGAACTTGCGCGTCGTCGAATCATCCGCTTGCGAAAATGCACTGAACAAACGCGCCTTCGCATCGGCCGCGATGCCGACACCGGTGTCGCGCACGCTGAAGCGCAGGCTGGACGGGGCAATGCCTGTTTCTGCGACAAGCTCGACGCTGATCTGGATCTCGCCGGCCGCCGTCAACTTGACGGCATTGCTCGCAAGATTGCCGAGGCACTGGCGGATGCGGTGCGCATCGCCAAATGCCACCTGCGGCACGTCATGCGTGAGGCTGCAGACCAGTTCAAGCCCCTTGCCCTGCGCTGCCGCGGCCCACGACGACGCGACCGACTCGGCCAGCTCCGACGGACGGAAGGCCAGGCACTCCACCGTCATGTGGCCTGCTTCGATCTTGGACAGATCGAGCACGTCGTTCAGCAGTTGCATCATGACGTCGGCCGAGTCCCGCAACAAGGACGCGAAGTGCTGCTGGCGCGGCTGCAGTGGCGTCGCCAGCAGCAGGTCGGCCATGCCGATCACGCCGTTCATCGGGGTGCGGATCTCGTGGCTCATGTTGGCGAGAAACCGCGACTTGGCGCGATTGGCGTCTTCGGCCTGTTCCTTGGCCAGGCGCAACTCGGCGGTCCGGCGCAGCACCGTGTCTTCGATCTCGCTGCGCGCCGTGCGCTCCCGCTGCAGCGCGGCCTCGGCCGCTCCAAGCAGCTTGTTGGCGCTGGCCACCAGGGTGCCGATTTCGTCGTTCGCATGCCCCGCAGGAGCCGCCAGCCGCTCAGCCCCGCCGGGGGCCAGGGCACTGAGCCGCTGTGCGAGCGCTACGATCGGCTGCGACACCATCCGGGCCAACACGCCGTACAGCAACAGGGCCACCAGCGCGACCTGCCCCATCATCAGCGCCGCCAGCCGGAGTGCCTCCTCGAGCGCTGCGGCCTTGATACGCGCGGCATCGCCCACGACGCGCAGCACGCCAACCTGCTCCGTGCGGTCGAATGGCGACAGGAGTGGTCGCTCGATCGACATCGCCGTGTCGGCAGTAACGGCGAGCTTGGGCCCGGCACGGGCAAGCTCTTCGCCCTTGACGGAACGTACTTCGGCAGCCGCCACCAGGCCGTTGGACTTGAGACCGTCGACGATTTCGCGCAGCAGCACCGGATCAACGGCGTACGCGCCGACCGAGGTTGTCTTTTCAACCGAGCCGACCAGTGCTTCGAGCACAGACCGGCTGCCGACAATGGCGCGTTGATAGCCGATCCAATACGCCAACGCACCTGCGGCGAGGCAGAACAGCGTGGCGCCGGCGACCACCGTGAGCAGCAGGCGCCGCTGCAGACCGCGCTGGCCCGCCTACCGCGCACCGTTGGCGCCCACGACTACTCCTTGATCACGAGCACGGTGCGCAGTTGCTTGTCGGATGGCTCCTGCGTCAGCCAGCCGATCGCATTCGGGTTGCGCTTGACGATCTCGATCATCGTGGCTTCATCGGGCAGAGGCTGCGGCGGCATGCTCTGGCCGGAGAACATCAGGCGCGACCAGTAACTATTGACCTGCGCCGGGCCCATGCCGGTCAGCGCCTGGTAAAACGCGGCGCGGCGCGGGCTGTCGCGCGGCAGGTCGAAAACCAGTGCGAAGTCCCCGTTTGAAAACGCGCGGCTGCGGCCCATGAACAGATCGACGACGTCCTTCTGCGTCATTGTGCGCTGTGCGTTGCCGGCTTGCACGACGATGTAGAAGTCCGCGTGCGCCATGGGCGCGAAGGCCGCCGCGGCCGCGAGGACAAGGATACGAAGCAGCGTTCGCACCGTCGGCCTCAGAAAACGAAGTCGACCTGGAAGCTGCCCACATTGGCACGGGCAGGCTCGAGTGTCGTGGCGCCTCCCCATAGGCTGCTGCCGTTGGCTCTGACGCGAATCCAATCCCACTGGAGCTTGAGCGCAACGCGGGCATTCACATCCCAGCGCGCGCCCAGCGCCCAGGTGTCCTGGTCAAGTCGGACGGAGTTCACGGCTTGCGTCGCTGCGTCGGCCAGCGCCTGCGTCTGCAGCGCGGCCAGAGGTCCAAGCACTGGCGCGACCGCGGCACCCCAGTTGGGCGCAACGAAGGTCGGCTCCGTTGACTTGACCCGGCTCGCTGTCGTAAACGTTGTCAAGGCACCGAAGCGCCGGCCGACGCTGGCATAACCAGCCGAGAAGTCGACCGTGCGCTGGCCGGAAACACGCGTGAATTCACTGCTTGCGAGCCAGTCTCCGCGTTCGAAGCGCGCGCCGAGCGCAAGATAGGTCAACTTCTCGTCTTTGAGCATCAGGCGCGACTGAAGATCCGCCGCTTGCGCCGCCACATCGGGCAGGGGCAGTTGAGTGAGCGGGCCGAGGCCGTCCAGCAAGGGCTGGACAAAAGTCGCGTTCGTTGTGAACCGCGTGCGCAAGACACTCGCACGCAGCAGCAGACCGCCGCTTTCGCGCGAGACCATTGCTCCGAGCAAAGGACTGAGCGTCAGGCCTTCGGGCGGTTGGCTGAACACATGAGTTTGTCCGCCAAAGAGCTTGGCGCGCCAATGCGCAGGGCCGTCATTCCAGACCCGCGTGACATCGCCGCCGTCGATTGATGCCGGCAGTTGCGCATAGAAGTCAACCGGCGGGCGGGCGAACGGGTAGGCAAAGCCGACGTTGCGATGGTCCGAGAGCAGGAACGCGTCAAAATTGACCCTCCCACCGCGCAGCGTCCAATCTGCATTCGGCCGCCACGCGGCAAAGGCCAGTTCGATCACCTCGTCGTTGCGCGCCGCCGCAGAACGTCGCGTGGCAACGGCTTGACCGACGAGCTCCAACTGCTGCAGCGGCGCGTAGTTCAACTGCACGCCCAGCCGCGTGTCCAGGTCGGTCCGGTTGGTGCTGCTGTTGTCGGGCTGCGAGCGGTCACGCTTATAGGCCCAGCCGTTGGAGGCATCGACGTGTGCTGCTCCAACCGTGCCGAAGCCACTGATGCGCAGGTCGCTGACTGCCGGATTCACAGGCTCAGCCGACGCTGTGATGGCGCCGAGGGCAAGTGCGGCAGCGGCCAATGCGCGCGGCACGCACGATAACTGCGACCCGGATGGTTGCGTCACCATTTCACCTGGGTGCAAGAGTTGGAAAAAGTTTGACGCAGAAGCGGCCGTCTTGCGGCCCGCAAATCGCGCTACGCGCACACATGAAAAAAGAATAACCGCGTTGCAATCGGTCGATCGGTCGAAATGGCGGTCAAGCGGCAGGGGATTCGCGTTGATTCGCGCCGATTTGCAGTGATTCGCGCACGCGGTGCGCGCGCGGCACGCAGCCAGCCGATGCCATCGCTGCCCTGGCGGACTGGACGGTGGCGCAGCACCTCGATCGGATCCAAGCACGCCGCGCGGCGTGCCGGAACATAGCCGAACAGCACGCCGATCACGCGGACAACA
>JBIIZX010000271.1:0-5230 GCA_044346055.1 Burkholderiaceae bacterium
TGCGGCACCCTGCTGCGTGAGCCGGTCCCGCTCGAACTGACCGGCCAGACCACGATCCCCGGCTTTGCCGACGTGCGCGCTGTAGCCGGCAGTCGCAACACCGCCATCGAGGCCGATCTGATCGCCTCGTTTGCACAGGAATCGCCGACCGACTTTCCCGTGCAGGCTGACGGCCGCATTCACTACGCGCATCTGGTTCTCTCGGGCGGCGGTGCCAACGGCGCCTTTGGCTCTGGGCTGCTCAAGGGCTGGAGCGACACCGGCAAGCGGCCGCGCTTCAAGATCGTGACGGGCGTGTCTACTGGCGCATTGATGGCGCCTTTCGCATTTCTCGGCGAGGAGTTCGACGAGGCGCTGAAGACGTTCTACACACGAACCGACTCGCGCCGGGTGTTTCGCGTGCGCTCTCTGCTGCAGATGGTGTCCGGCGAGTCGATCGCCGACACCACGCCGCTGGCCGAAGAAATCGCACGCCAGGTGGACGCCGTCTTCCTCGATCGCGTTGCGGCCGAACATCGGCGTGGTCGCCGGCTGTACGCCGGCACCACCGACCTGGACGCGCAGAGCTTCATCGTCTGGAACCTGGGCGCGATTGCCGCCAGTGGCCAGCCGAAGGCGGTCGAGCTGTTTCGGCGCGTGATGCTGGCCTCGGCGTCGATCCCCGTCGTATTTCCGCCCGTGTTCTTTCGGGTCGAGACCCAGGGACGCCTCTATGACGAGATGCACGTGGACGGTGGCGTGGGAACGCGCATGTTCTACAACGGCGGGCTGTTCGACTTTGCGCAGGCGCAACGCGCCAGCGGTCGCTCGCCGGGGATCGAGGACGTGTTCGTGATCCACAACGGTCAGCTCGCGCCGGTGCCCGAGCAGACCCCGCGCACACTGCGCGGCATTGCCACACGTTCGCTGGAGTCGACTGGCAAGGCCGCCACCGTTGGCGACCTGTTTCGCATCTACACGCTGGTACAGCGCAGTGGCGGCACGTTTCGATGGATGACGCTGCCGGCCGGCGTGCAGGTTGAAAGCAACGAGCTGTTCGACCCGGTCACCATGGGCGAGCTGTTCGAGATCGGCAAACGCATCGGCACGGCCGGCCCGCAATGGCTCGAGCACCTTCCCGGCCTCAGCACGACGGAGCGGCGCCCCTAGCGCCCGCCGATGCAGGCGCACAGCGCTGCACAGCGCTGGCGACTTGCATGAGGTGAGGCGCATCGATGGCATCGGCGTTCACGCAGTCCGGAGTGCACTGACGCGGTCGCGCGAGACGGCTGACACGGTGGCGACCATCACGCGGCGCTCGGAGTCGAGGTCGCGGGCATCGGCGCCGGTGCCCCAGGCTCGCCCTTGAACACCGTCACATACAACGCCGGCAGGAACACCAGCGTGAGCAACGTGGCGATCATCAGACCACCCATGATGGCGAAGGCCATCGGACCCCAGAAGACGGTCGGCGCAATCGGTATCAGGCCGAGCACCGTCGAGAACGCTGTCAGCGACATCGGCCGCAGGCGCGAGGTGGCAGCGGCCACCACGGCATCCCACACGTTCTTGCCCTCAGCGATATCGGTCTCGATCTGCACGATCAGGATCACCGCGTTCTTGGCCACCATGCCCAGCAGCGCAAGAATGCCCAGGATCGCCACGAACCCCAGCGGCCGATTGAACAGCAGCAGCGACATCACCACGCCGATCAAAGACAGCGGCAGCATGGCCAGGATGATTCCCAGCTTGCGGAAGCTCTGCAGTTGGAACATCAGCACCGTGATCATCAGCAGCAGCATCAGCGGCACCACGGCAAACACTGAGGAGCGCGAGGTGGCGCTTTCCTCTGCAATGCCGCCCTCTGCGATGTGATAGCCGCGCGGCAGCTCCGCCTTGAGCGCAGCGATGCGCGGTGTCAGCTCAGCCACCACGCTGTCGGCAAGGGCTCCGGGGATGGTGTCGGCACGCACGGTGAGTGTGGGGGCGCGGTTGCGACGCCATAGGATCGGGAACTCCTGGTCGTACTCAAAGCGCGCCAGCTGACCCAGCGCGACCGTGCGCCCGCTTGGCAGCGGGATCTGCAAGGCGCGCAGCGTCTCGATCTCCGAGCGCTCCACGCCAATGGCACGTGCGACCACGGGAATCAGGTAGATGTCGTCGCGAATCTGCGTGACCGTGGTGCCCGAGGTCGACGCATTCAGTGCCGCAGCCAGGGTGGCCGAACTCACGCCTAGCAGGCGCGCCTGGTCCTGGTCGACTTGCACGCGCACCTTGCGCGCCGGCTCCATCCAGTCAAAGTTGACATGGCGCGCCTGCGAACTGCTGGCCATGGTCTGCGCCACGCTCTGCGCAATGCGCTTGACCTCCTCGGCATCGGGCCCGCTCACGCGGTACTGAAGCGGCCAACCCACGGGAGGACCAAGTTCCAGTGGCGACACGCGCGCCACCACTTCAGGAAACTCCTCGGCGAGCAGCTTCTCCAGCTTGACCTGCAAGCGCTCGCGCGCCGGAAGATCCTTGGCCACCACCACCGATTGCCCGAAGAACTCGTTCTGCAACTGGACGTTCAGCGGCAGATAGAAGCGGATCGCCCCGCGCCCCACATAGCTGCTCCAGTGGTCGACATCCGCGTCCTTGGCCAGCGCCTGCTCCAGGCGCTTGACCGCGTCTTCAGTGGCGAAGATCGACGAGTTCTGCCGCAGCGTGAGGTCGATCATCAGTTCCGGCCGGTCGGACGCAGGAAAGAACTGCGCCGGGACGAAGCGCACGGCATAGACCGCGGCCACGAAGGCCAGCAACGTGACGCCAATGGTGATCCAGCGGGCACGCATGGCCGACGCCAGGAACTTGCTGTAACCGGCGAGCAGGCGCGAGGGTTTGTCGACCGCACCTGCCTTGGGCGGCTTGAGCAGCGCGATGCCGATGACCGGTGCAAAGATCACCGCGACCAGCCATGACACCACCAGCGCAATCGCCACCACCGCGAAGATCGAGAACGTGTACTCGCCCGCAGAACTCTGCGCAAAGCCGATCGGCACGAAGCCGGCGATCGTGATCAGCGTGCCGGCCAGCATCGGCGCCGCCAGCGTCTGATAGGCAAAGGTCGCCGCGCGCTCCTTGGTGTCACCGGCCGCGAGCCGCCGCAGCATGGCGTCCACTGTGGTCATCGCGTCATCGACCAGCAGCGTGAGCGCGATGATGAGCGCGCCAAGCGAGATCCGATGCAGGTCGATCGCCGCCACCTCCATCACGGCAAACACGATGGCGAGCGTCAGCGGAATGGCCAGTGCCACCACGGCACCCGGCCGCATGCCGAGCGCGACGAAGCTGGCCGCCAGGATGATGAGGATCGCCTGCCAGAGCGAGGTCATGAAGTCGTTGATGGCCACATCCACCGTCACTGCCTGGTCAGCGACGAGCACCGGCTCGATGCCGTGCGGCAGCCCGGCGCGCACGTCCGCCATCTCGGCCTTGATGTTTTCGCCGAGCTTGAGAATGTCGCCGCCGTCGCGCATTGCCACGGCGAGGCCGATCGCTGCCCGGCCATTGACGCGGAACATCGGCTGCGGGGGATCGACGGTGCCGCGGCGCACCTCGGCCACGTCCGTCAGCCGCAGCATGCGGCCGTTGACCGAGAAATTGATCTTCTTCAGATCGTCCTCGGAATCAAAACCGCCGGAGACGCGCAGCAACACTCGCTCTTGCGGCGTATTGATCACGCCCGCTGGCCGCACGATGTTCTGCGCCTGCAAGGCACCCAACAGCGCCGGGTAGCTCAATCCAAGACCGGCCAGGCGCGCGGTGGAGAACTCGAGAAAAATGCGTTCGTCCTGCGCGCCGATGATCTCGACCTTCGACACATCGGGCACCGCGAGCAGGCGCGAGCGCACGCCCTCCACGGCATCGCGCAGTTCACGGTCCGTGAAGCCATCGGACGTGAAACCGTAGATGATCCCGAAGGTGTCGCCAAAGTCATCGTTGAAGCCCGGCCCGATCACGCCCTGCGGCAGGGTCAGGCGAATATCGCCAATGTTCTTGCGCACCTGGTACCAGATGTCGGGCACCACGGCAGCCGGCGTCGACTGCTCGAGTTCGACGAACATGGTCGTGAAGCCGGCCGTGGTGTAGCTGCGCACACGGTCAAGGTGGCGTGTCTCCTGCAGCTTGCGCTCAATACGCTCGGTCACCTGATCGAGGGTGTCTTCGAGCGACGCGCCCGGCCATGCGGCGAACACGATCATCGTGCGAAACGTGAAGGCCGGATCTTCGCCGCGCCCCAGCCGCATGAACGACAGCGTGCCGGCCAGCACGGCCGCGAGCATGAAATAGATGACCAGTGAGCGCCGGTTGATCGCCCACTCGGAAAGATTGGGACCGATCACTTTGCGGCTCCGGCCAGCGGCTTGGACAAGCGCACCTTCTGGCCGGCGCGCAGTGCCTGCACTCCGGCAATGACCACGACATCACCAACGTTCAGGCCGCCGCCGACGACCACGCGGTCCGGATCAAAGCTCGTCACCTCGATCGGGCGCGCCACCACGGTCTCGGTCTTTGGATCGACCACCCATACCGAGGTCTGCCGCTCGGCCCGCACCAGCGCCGAGGCGGGAATGGTCATGTGCGTGCCACCCGGCGCGGTGATGCGACCGACCACGGTGCTGCCAAGACGCATGGTCGGCGGCGGGTCGGTCAGGCCGATGCGCACGCGAAAGGTGCCGGTCACCGGATCGGCGCGCGGTGAGACTTCGCGCACGCGGCCGTTGGCGACGATTTTCGAGTCCGTGGCCAGGGCCACACGTATCCTCGGGTTGCCCGGCACCATGTCCTTGATCTGCGCCGGCACGTCGAACACGGCGTCGCGTCCGCCTTGCAGCGCGACCTGCACCACCAAGCGGCCCGCGCCAACGACTTCGCCCGGTTCGGCACCGACCGCGGTCACAAGACCGTCCACTTCCGTAACCAGGCGCGTGTAGGACAGTCGGTTCTGCGACAGCGTCACCTGCGACTGCGCCGTCTCCACGGATGATTGAGCGCTGGCGAACACGGCCTCGGACTGCTCGAACGAGGCTTGCGAGATGGCGCGTTCGGCCACCAGCCCTTTGAGCCGGTTGTAGTTGCTGCGCGCCTCTTCCAGCCGGGCGCGCGCCCCCTGCAGTTGTGCCTGTGCGGCCTGCAATGCACTCTGTTCGTTTTCCGGATCCAGCCGCGCCACGGTCTGACCCTTGCGCACCGTGTCACCGATGCTGAC
>JBIIZX010000174.1:0-7213 GCA_044346055.1 Burkholderiaceae bacterium
CATGGTCGCCATGTTCGGCTTGATCATGCCGGCGCCCTTGGAAATGCCCGTCACCGTGATTTCGTGCTGGCCCACGCGCGCCTTGCCCGAGGCCGCCTTGGGCAGCGTGTCGGTGGTCATGATGGCTTCGGCCGCCTGCGGCCAATGATTGCCCGCAAGGCGCGCCTGCGCCTGCGGCAAGCCGGCCACCAGCCGATCCACCGGCAGCGGCTCCATGATCACGCCGGTGGAAAACGGCAGTACCTGCACGGGCTCGCAACCAAGCAGTTGCGCGACTGCATCGCAGGTCGCACGCGCCGCCGCCAGCCCGGGCTCGCCGGTGCCTGCATTTGCGCAACCGGTATTGATCACCAGCGCACGCACACCGCGCCCGATATCCAGATGCGCGCGACACACCTGCACCGGCGCTGCGCAAAAACGGTTCTGGGTGAATACGCCGGCGACCGCACTGCCCGGCGCGATGCGCACCAGCAGCAGGTCCTTGCGCTTGGCCTTGCGAATCCCCGCCTCGGCCCAACCGAGTTCAACCCCCGCAACGGGTTGCAGCGAAGCGGGATCGGGGGCGGTCAGATTGACGGGCATAGGGCGACGGATTCGGGATTCAGGAATCGGGATTCAGGGGATCAGAGCGCGACCCGGAATCCAGGATCCAGAATCCGGCAGGCTTGCTACGCAAGCTTGCCATGACACTGCTTGTACTTCTTGCCTGAGCCACACGGACAGGGGTCGTTGCGGCCGATCTTTTCGCCCACGCGCCGCGCCGGCTGGGCCTTGGTCTCGACGGGACCGGGCAGCGAGAGCGTCTCGACGTCGGCCTGCTCCTCGGCCATCGCAAGGGCCGGGGCGAACTCCGTGTGCTGGGCGCGTGCCGCCTCGGCGCGGCGCTCGGCTTCTTCCTCGATGCGCTGCTCGGCCTGCGCGATCTCCTCACGGCTTTCAATCCGCACGTTCATCAGCACCTTGACGACGTCTGCGCGCACGCGATCGATCAGGCTGCCAAAGAGCTCGAAGGCCTCGCGCTTGTATTCCTGCTTGGGCTGCTTCTGGGCGTAGCCGCGCAGGTGAATGCCCTGGCGCAGGTGATCCAATGCGGCCAGATGCTCGCGCCAGTGCTGGTCCAGCATCTGCAGCACGATCGAGCGCTCGAAGCCGCTGAAGTTCTCCGCCCCCACCTGCGCCACCTTGCCCGTGTAGACCTCATCGGCCGTCTTGAGCACGCGGCCGAGCAGGTCTTCGTCGGTGAGGGCGTCATCCTCATCGACCCACTGCTTCATCGGCAGGTTGATCTGCCAGTCGGTGGCAAGCGTGTTTTGCAGGCCTTCCAGATCCCACTGCTCGGCGACCGACTCGGCCGGCACGTACGAGCGGAACAGGTCGGTGAAGTAGCCGTGGCGCAGATTGGTGAGCGTCTCGGTGAGGTCGGTGCTCTCCAGAATCTCGTTGCGCAGCCGGTAAATCTCGCGGCGCTGGTCATTGGCCACGTCGTCGTACTCGAGCAGCTGCTTGCGAATATCGAAGTTGCGCGCCTCGACCTTGCGCTGCGCGGTCTCGATCGAGCGGCTGACCATGCCGGCCTCGATCGCCTCGCCTTCGGGCATCTTGAGGCGATCCATGATCGCCTTCATCCGGTCGCCGGCAAAGATACGCAGCAGCGAGTCTTCCATGGACAGGTAAAAGCGCGTCTCGCCCGGATCGCCCTGGCGGCCTGAGCGGCCCCGCAGCTGGTTGTCGATGCGGCGGCTCTCGTGGCGCTCGGAGCCGATGATCATGAGGCCGCCGGCGGCCACCACCTGGTCATGCAGCGACTGCCATTCGCTGCGCAGCTGGTGCGTTTTGTCCTGCTTGGTGGCCTCATCAAGCGCTTCATCGGCCTCGACGAACTGCACCTGCTTCTCGACGTTGCCGCCGAGCACGATGTCGGTGCCGCGACCGGCCATGTTGGTGGCGATGGTGATGACGCCAGGCCGGCCGGCCTGGGCCACGATCTCGGCCTCCTTGGCGTGCTGCTTGGCGTTGAGCACCTGGTGCGGCAGACCGTCCTTTTTGAGCAGATTGGCGAGGATCTCGGAGTTCTCGATCGAGGTCGTGCCGAGCAGCACCGGCTGGCTGCGTGCGTAGCAGTCACGCACGTCGGCGCTGATGGCGTTGTACTTCTCCTTGATCGTGCGGTAGATCTTGTCCTGCTGGTCCTTGCGCACCATGGGGCGATGCGTCGGAATGACCACCGTCTCGAGCCGGTAAATCTCCTGGAACTCGTAGGCCTCCGTATCCGCCGTGCCGGTCATGCCAGCGAGCTTCTCGTACATGCGGAAGTAGTTCTGGAACGTGATGCTGGCGTAGGTCTGGTTCTCCGACTGGATCTGCACGCGCTCCTTGGCCTCCACCGCCTGGTGCAAGCCCTCGGACCAGCGCCGCCCGGGCATCAGGCGGCCTGTGAACTCGTCGACGATGATGACTTCACCGTTTTGAATCACGTAGTGCTGGTCTCGGTGAAACAAATGGTGCGCGCGCAGCGCGGCATTCAGGTGATGCATCAGAACGATGTTCTGCGGCGCATACAGGCTCTCGCCTTCGGCCAGCAGGCCGCGCTTGCCCAGGATCTGCTCGATCTTCTCGTGCCCACCCTCGCTGATGTGCACCTGGTGCGACTTCTCATCGACCCAGAAGTCGCCCTCGGCCTTTTCATCGGCCTGGCGCGTGAGCAGCGGCGGCACCTCGTCCATCGCCTGGTACATCGAGGTGTGATCTTCAGCCGGGCCCGAGATGATGAGCGGCGTGCGCGCCTCGTCGATCAGGATCGAGTCGACCTCGTCGACGATCGCGTAGAACAGCGGGCGCTGCCGCTTGTCGGCCGCCGCGTACTCCATGTTGTCGCGCAGGTAGTCGAAGCCGTACTCGTTATTGGTGCCGTAGGTGATATCGGCCGCGTAGGCCTTGCGCTTGTCCGCTGTCTCCTGCTGGCTGACGATGACGCCCACTTCCATGCCAAGAAAACGATAGACCTTGCCCATCCACTCCGCATCACGGGTGGCCAGATAGTCGTTGACGGTGACCACATGCACGCCCTTGCCGGCGAGCGCGTTCAGGTAAACGGGCAGAGTGGCTGTGAGCGTCTTGCCTTCGCCCGTGCGCATCTCGGCGATCTTGCCGAAGTGCAGCACCATGCCGCCGATCAGCTGCATGTCGAAGTGCCGCATGCCCAGGGAACGCACAGCCGCCTCGCGCACCACGGCGAAGGCTTCGGGCAACAGATCATCGAGCGGCTCGCCCTTGGCCACGCGCGCCTTGAACTCGCTGGTCTTGGCCTTGAGGGCGTCATCGCTGAGCGACTTCACCGACGGCTCCAGCGCGTTGATCTTCTCGACCGTGCGGCCGTACTGCTTGAGCAGCCGCTCATTGCGGCTGCCGAAAATGCGGGTCAGGATTCCAGAGATCATCGAGGAAGGCCGAGTTCAGGCAGGGCAGGCACTGGCGCGGGGGCGTCAGGAAAAGCGATCGGAAGGATCACGAGGGGCGCCGATGGCGCTGCCAGACGTGAAAACGCTCCAGTACGTCCAGCCAGACGAGCCAGAGCCGCGCGCGGCGCGAAACGACGGGAGTTTATTGCATCAGGCACAGCGGCATCAGGAACAGTGCCCCTGAGCGGCCCGGCGGGCCTGACGCTCCTGGCCGACTATCTGGTGGCGTTTGCGGCGGCCGCAAGCCCCCGCACGTCGACCGCCGGCGCACTCTGGCGCGTGGCGCGGACCGCGGCCACCTTGCCGAAGGGCGAGTCGTCTTTTTGCTGCGCCAGAAAGCGCGTGGGGTTCTGCGGCTGGCCTTTCAGATGCACCTCAAAGTGCAGATGCGGGCCGGTGGAGCGGCCGGTGTTGCCGACTTGGGCGATCTTCTGGCCCTTGCGCACGATGTCACCGGCTTTGACGAACATGCGCGAGGTGTGGGCATACAGCGTGGACAGGTCATTGCCGTGGTCGATGGCGATCGTGTTGCCAAAGGCGGGATGCAGTTCTGCGCTGGCAACCACGCCACCGGCAGCCGCGAAGATCGGGGTGCCAATGGGTGCTGCGAAGTCGACACCGGTGTGCATCGAGACCTGGCCATTGAATGGGTCGGTGCGCATGCCGTAGCCGGAGCCGACAAAGCCTTCGCTGACCGGCGCGCTTTGCGGCAGCAGTGCGCGGCGCACCTGCGCATCGACGAGCTCGAACTCGATCACGTTCATGTAGTCCGACCGCGCTTCCACACCCTTGGAAATGCGCTGCAGTTCGACCTCGAGCTCCGGCATGGTCAGCTCGCGGCCCACGCTGGGCGCGGCGCCGCCGCGGCCGGGTAGCTCCTTGAAGTTGAACTCCTCGGGACGGATGCCCGATAGTTTGGACACGCGCTCGCCCAGGGCATCCAAGCGCATCAGTTGCGCCTGCATTTCGCCCAGCTTGCGCGCCATGGCACCGACGTTGTCCCGCATGAACTGCTCGCGGCGCGCCATTTCCTCGCGCGCAACCGAGGTGGCCAGGTCATGGATCAGCGGCAGCCGGAAATCAGCGCCGGCACGGAAGGTGACGACGTACAGGCCGATCACGGCAAGCAGCACGGCCGTCACAAGACCGATGATTGCCACGACCAGCACGCGCGAGGACAGCGTGATCGTCCGCGCCTGCTTAAGCCGCCGATCGACGAGAATAATCTGCACATCAAACTCCTGAATCCTGCGGCGGCTTGGCGCCCTGTTGAATTCTGCCCGGCCACGCTGATAAGCAATAACCTTAGCACCCTGCCCTGCGCCCTACCCTGATAAACGCCCGCCAATTCAGCGCCTGCCTCAAAAAACCCTACTCGTCACCCTTTGCCTTGCGCCCTGCCCGCTCCCTCGCCGACGCACTCGCCGACTCACCGGCCGGTGTGCTGCTGCACAAGCTCGAGCGCTGGCGCCGCATTGCAGACATCGTCGCCCAGGAAGCCCGCAATCTTGCGCCGGACTTTAACGCCCGCGATGCGCGGGCCTGCGAACTGAGGGAGGATGAACTCGTGCTGAACGCGCGCTCGGCTGCCCAAGCGGCCAAGCTCCGGCAGGGATTGCCGAGACTGTTCAGGATATTGCACCAGCAAGGGGCGCAACTTAGCCAAATTCGGGTCCGCGTACAACCCGCGCCGACGGTCTACCCTGACGGCGCGAGCGCCACCACCCCGGTGGCACCGATAACGCCGCCGCTGACCTGGGAAGCAGCCCTTGGGGCCGCGACGATGGCCGCCACCCTCGTGCAAACCCTGCCCGACTCGCCTCTGAAAACGCAGGTTGAGGCCTTGCAACGGGCGCTGCGCAAGCGCCTAGATCGCTAGGCGCTCGAGGATCAGCACGGCAAAGAACAACAGGCCCGCGGCGATGGCGAGCTTGAAGAGCAGAGCCGCCCAGCCGAGGAAGCGTTTGTTGCCACTGATCAAGTAAGCCGCAACGCAGGCAAAGATCCCGGCCAGGAAGAGCAGCGCAAGGCCGCGGACAAAGAGCATTAGTTTGGCGCTGCGATGACGGCGAAGCGGGTCAGGGCGAGCACAACTGGGTCCGGGCCGGCCGCACTAGGCGAAGGCCGGTTGCAGGTAAGCCGCCGGCGCCTGCGCCTTTTCGTCGAAGCTCACCACCTCGTAGGCGCTCGCATCGGCCAGCAGCGCGCGCAGCAGCTTGTTGTTCAGTGCGTGCCCGCCTTTGTGGGCGGAATAGGCGGCGATCAGCGGCCGGCCCAGCACATACAGATCGCCCATCGCGTCGAGCAGCTTGTGCTTGGCGAACTCGTCGCCTGAGCGCAGGCCGTCCGTATTGAGCACGCGATACTCGTCCATGACGATCGCGTTTTCAAAGTTGCCGCCCATTGCCAGGCCGGCCGCACGCAGCGCCTCGACCTCATTGACGAAGCCAAAGGTGCGGGCACGCGCCACCGAGGCCACATACGGCTCGCGCGCGAGGTCAACCTCGACCACCTGCTCGGTGGCATCGATGGCGGGATGGTCGAAGTCGATGGAGAACCGCAGGCGGAAGCCGAAATGCGGTTCGAGCTTCACCCACTTGTCGCCGTCGGCCACATGCACGGTCCTTTTCACGCGAATGAAGCGCCTGGGCGCGTTCTGCTCGACGATGCCGGCAGACTGGATCAGGAACACGAAGCTCGCGGCGCTACCGTCCATGATCGGAATCTCGGGCGCATCGACGTCGACGTAACAGTTGTCGATGCCCAGCCCGGCGAGCGCGGAGGACAGGTGCTCCACGGTGCCGACGATCACGCCGTCCTTGCCCAGGGTCGTGGCCATGCGCACATCAACCACGGCCTCAGCCCGGGCCGGAATATCGACCGGCGGGTCGACATCGGTGCGGCGATAGACGATGCCTGTCTCGGCAGCAGCCGGCCGCAGCACCAACTCGACCTTGTTGCCGCTATGCAGGCCGATGCCGACGGTGCGAACCAGCGTCTTCAGCGATCGTTGTTTGAGCATCTTTTGTTATTGGTGGATCACCAACTCGATTGTAGCGGTCGATGTTGCGGCGCGACGGGCCTTTGGCAGGCGCTGCGGCCACAATCGCGGCAGGTGCGGGCGGTGCGGGCAACAGCAAGACGCGTTCATCAACACCAAAGCAATCCACAGGTAGCCAAACGCGCAGCATCGGAGAGCAGGAAATGGCGGAGTCGGACGGCGCCAGCGCGCCGGAACAGGACACCGGGCGGCGGACGGCTGCTGCAGCAGAGACCAACAGAGCTGCGGTGGCAGGTTCAGCGACGACCCGCACGCCGTTTCCTGCCATCAATCCGATCAAGGCGGGTGCGCCATTGCAGTGGCTAGCCGCGGGCTGGCATGACCTGCGTCGGGCGCCGCTGGCCAGCATGAGCTACGGCATGGCCTTTGCGGCCATGGGCTGGCTGATTCACTTCGTGTTCCAGCATGCCTACGAGTACACCTCGGCGCTCACCGCGGGGTTCCTGCTGATGGGGCCGTTCCTTTGCACCGGGCTGTACGACATCAGCCGGCGGCTGGAAGCAGGGCGCGCCATCAGCCTGCCCCAGAGCATGACCGCATGGCGGGCCAACCTCGGCGCCTTCAGCCTGTTTGCGCTGGCGCTCACCATCATCATGCTGATCTGGGCCCGCGCCTCACTCGTGACCTTTGCCCTGTTTTTCTCCACTGGTATGCCAACGCTGTCGAACTTCATGACGCGCGTGGTCTCGCCGGA
>JBIIZX010000175.1:0-7198 GCA_044346055.1 Burkholderiaceae bacterium
CTCTCGCCGATCCAGCAGCGGAACCTCGAAAAGGCATGGAAGTGCAAGGTCATCGACCGCACTGGGCTCATCCTCGAAATCTTCGGCCGGCGCGCGCGCACCAAGGAAGGGGCGCTTCAGGTCGAACTGGCGCATCTCAACTATCAGAAAAGCCGCCTCGTGCGATCGTGGACCCACCTTGAGCGCCAGCGCGGCGGCTTCGGCTTCCTGGGTGGACCGGGCGAAACCCAGATCGAGGCGGACCGCCGGCAGATCCAGGAGCGCGTCGCCAAGATCGAACGCGATCTTGAAACCGTGGTGAGGACACGTGGGCTTCACCGCCAGAGTCGCACCAAGGTGCCTTATCCGGTCGTGGCGCTGGTGGGCTACACCAACGCCGGCAAATCGACCCTGTTCAATGCCCTGACGCGCGCCGGAACCTATGCGGCCGACCAGCTTTTTGCCACGTTGGACACGACCTCGCGGCGGTGCTTTGTCGCGCCGGATGTGGACGTGGTGCTGTCTGACACGGTCGGATTCATCCGCGGCCTGCCGCACCAGCTGGTCGAGGCCTTCAAGTCGACGCTGGAGGAGACCGTGGAGGCTGATCTGCTGCTGCACGTGGTCGATGCCGCCTCGCCCGCGCGCGACGCGCAGATCGAGGAAGTGCAGCACGTACTCGACGAAATTGGCGCCGGCGAAGTGCCGCAGCTCATGGTCTATAACAAGATCGATCTGCTCGATAGCGCCGCCGAGGTCGTTGCAGGGCCCCATGCTACGATCCTCCGCGTTTTTGCCAGTGCTGCCAGCGGTACCGGCATCGATGGCTTGCGCGAAGCGATCGCACATCTTGTCCGCCAGACACGCAGCCAGGCGAACTCGCTCGAGCAGGAACGGATCGAACCAGATTTTGGCCTGCGCTCCGCATCCTCGATCACTCACTGATCGCCGCGGAGGCGGACGTCGCTCCGCGGTGGGGCGCGGCGCATAACAACATGCATTTCTCGATTTTCCGGAACAAAATAAATGTCGCTTAACGACCCGCAATGGGGCCGTGGCAGCGGTTCGGCTCCTGACGGCAAGGACGAGTCGGACCGCAACAAGCCACAGCGCCCTGGCCCTGGCAAAGACGGCCCGCCCGATCTCGACGAGCTCTGGCGGGACTTCAATCGCCGCCTGAACTCATTGTTCGGACGCCGCGGTGGCGGCGGTGGCCGCAACGATGGCCCCGGCGGTTTCCGTCCCGATGCCCGAGGCGCCAGCTTTGGCGCCGTTGCGATCCTGCTGGCTGCGCTGCTCATCTGGCTTGGCAGCGGCTTCTACATCGTGCAGGAGGGTCAGGTCGGGGTGGTCACGACCTTCGGCAAGTACAGCGAAAGCACGGCACCAGGCTTCCGCTGGCGCGGTCCTTGGCCGGTGCAGGCGCACGAGGTGGTTGATGTGTTCTCGCTGCAGACGGTTGAGGTCGGCGCGCGGGGGCGTGGCGACCGCCTCAAAGAAGCGCTGATGCTGACCGATGACGAGAACATCGTCGACATGCACTTCACCGTGCAGTACCGGATCAAGGAAGGCCCGGAAGGCGCGCGTGATTATCTGTTCAACAGCCGCGGGCCACGCGAGGCCGTGGTGCAGTCGGCCGAATCGGCCATGCGCGAAGTGGTGGGCCGCCGGGCGATGGACTCGGTGCTGTACGAGTCGCGCCAGGAAATCGCCGATGAGGTGCGCAAGCGCATGCAGGAGATGCTGGATCGCTACGGCACCGGCATCCTGATCTCGGCCGTCGCCATCCAGAACGCGCAGCCGCCGGAGCAGGTGCAGGCGGCGTTCGATGATGCCGTGCGGGCCACGCAAGACCGCGAGCGCCAGATCAACGAAGGGCAGGCGTATGCCAACGACATCGTGCCCAGGGCGCGTGGTCTTGCCTCGCGACTGGTGCAGGAGGCCGAGGGCTACCGCGCACGCGTGGTCGAGAGCGCCGAGGGTGACGCAGCGCGCTTCCGCCAGATCCTGGTCGAGTACAACCGTGCGCCGCAGGTCACGCGAGACCGCATGTATATCGAGACAATGCAGCAGGTGTTCAGCAACACGACCAAGGTGATGATCGACACGCGCAGTGGCAACAACCTTTTGTACCTGCCGTTCGACAAGTTGATGCAGCAGGCGATCGCTGAGACCAACCAGCAACCGCGTGCGACCGTGACGCCGCCGGCCGCGGCCGAGCCCACCACGCCGGCCGAGGCGCGCACGCGTGATGCGGTTCGCAGTCGCGATCGCGAGAACCGGTAAAGGGGCCGCAAATGAACAAGATCGTTGTGACCATCGTCGGTTTGGTGCTTGCCGCAGTGCTGTTTCGCGCCAGCGCCTTCATCGTCGACCAGCGCCAATTTGCGATCGTCTTTGCACTTGGGCAGATCAAGGAAGTGATCTCGGCGCCCGGCCTGCACTTTAAGCTGCCGATCATCAATAACGTTGTCTTCCTGGACCGTCGCATCCTCACGATCGACACGCCCACGCCCGACCGCGTGCAGACCTCCGAGAAGAAGAACCTGCTGGTCGACTCGTTCGTGAAATGGCGCATCCAGGACCCGCGCCGCTACTGGGTGAGCTTTCAGGGCAATGAGCGCGCAGCGCAGGAGCGCATCAACACCTTGGTGCGCGACGCCCTGAACCAGGCGGTGAACAAGCGCACGGTCAACGAGGTCACCAGCCGCGAGCGCGACCGGGCCATGGAGGAGATCCGCGTTGCGGTGCAGGAGCGCGTCAAGGATGTGGGCGTGGAAATCGTCGACGTGCGGTTGAAGCGCGTGGACTTTGTGCCGGAGATCTCTGAATCGGTGTTTCGCCGCATGGAGGCCGAGCGCAAGCGCGTGGCCAACGAGCAGCGCTCCATTGGTGCCGCCGAGGGCGAGAAGATCCGGGCTGACGCGGACCGTCAGCGCGAGGTGCTTCTGGCAGAGGCGTATCGCCAAGCGCAGCAGGTCAAAGGTGAGGGCGATGCCAAGGCGTCAGCGATCTATGCCGCAGCCTTCGGCCAGAACCAGGAGTTCTTCACGTTCTACCGCAGCCTCGAGGCCTATCGAGCCAGCTTCCGCAGTCGCTCGGACCTCCTGGTAGTGGACCCGTCGTCGGAGTTCTTCCGCTATATGCGGACGCCGACGCCAACCCGTGCTGGACCGGCCCGCTAAGTGGATTGGTCCGTCCTGGGGCTGGCGCTGGCGCTGATGCTCGTCCTCGAAGGCCTCATGCCGTTTGCGTTTCCGCAACGTTGGCGTGAGGTCTTCCGCAACCTGCTCGAGCTCTCTGACGGCCAGATCCGCTTCATCGGCATGGCCCTGGTCGGCACCGGCCTGTTGCTGCTGCATTTCCTGCTCTAGCTGGTTGTCAAGCGAGTCCAACGCGCGACAATTCGTGTTCCGATCGCTTCGCTCCTGCTCGCGCCTGGCAACTTCTCTTGGCTCCTGCCGGTTCCGCCTCGCTACTGCCTGCGCCTGTCGCCCCTGAGCCGGTTCGCTCCCTATCATCATGGCCCGCTGGCTCCTGCCTGAAGGAATCTCCGACGTGCTGCCGGCCGAGGCGCAGCACATCGAGGCGATGCGTCGGCGCCTGCTCGACCTGTATCGCACGCACGGCTACCAGCTCGTCATTCCGCCGCTGATCGAGTACCTGGACTCGCTGCTGACCGGCACCGGCCGCGACCTGGACCTTCGCACCTTCAAGCTGGTCGATCAGCTATCGGGACGCCAATTGGGGCTGCGCGCCGACATCACGCCGCAGACCGCGCGCATCGATGCCCACATCCTGAACCGAAAGGGCGTCGTGCGCCTGTGCTACGCGGGCTCAGTCCTGCATACGCGGCCGGCGCACCCGCTTGCCACGCGCCAGCCGTTCCAGGTGGGCGCAGAGTTGTATGGACACGCCGGGCTGGATGCTGATGCCGAGGTGCAGCTTTTGGCCGTGCAATCGCTGAAGGCCGCCGGGCTCACCGACGTGCGCATGGACTTCGGCCACACGGGCATCGTGCGCGCAGTGCTGGCGGCTGATGCGGCCGCGCAGCTGCTCGTCGATGATCTGCTGGCGGCATTGAGTGCCAAGGACGGCCCGGCGCTGGCCCAGTTCGGCGCGCAGCTCGCACCCGCCACGGCGCAGGCGCTCGCGACCCTGGTCGGGCTGCACGGTGCGCCAGCCGATGTGCTTGCACGGGCACACGAGTCACTGCCGGCACTGCCCGAGATCACAAGGGCGCTCGAGGATCTCGCGTGGCTGGTGGCGCGCATGCCGGCCGACGGCGTGAGCGTGGATCTGTCAGACCTGCACGGCTATCGCTACTACACCGGCGTCAACTTCGCCGCGTACGCAGGCTCGCTCGGCGTGCACGGCGCAGTGCTGCGCGGCGGCCGCTATGACGACATCGGCCGCGCTTTCGGCCGGGCCCGGCCTGCAACGGGATTCTCGATCGACCTGCGTGAGCTGGCGCGCGTCAATGGTCATGCGGCCGACAGCGCCATCGTTGCGCCCGCAAGCAACGATCCGCGCCTGCAGCAACTTGTGTCCGAATTGCGCGCTTCCGGCGAAGTAGTGGTGCAACAGCTCGACGGCGCGAACACGCCCGAGGTGCAAGATGCGCCGCGTGAGATTGTTCAGGTCGACGGCCAGTGGCGCGTCGTCGCTCGTGCCGTAACCGCTCGTGCCGCAGCAGTTTCACCCCGGGCCTAGCCCGCTCAGAGGATCTTCATGGCAAAGAACGTGGTCGTCGTCGGCACCCAGTGGGGCGACGAAGGCAAGGGCAAGATCGTCGACTGGCTCACTGAGAAGGTCGACGGTGTGGTGCGCTTTCAGGGTGGGCACAACGCGGGTCATTCGCTGGTGGTCAATGGGCGCAAGACCATCCTGCGGCTGATTCCATCGGGCATCCTGCATCCAGGGATGCACTGCTACGTCGGCAATGGCGTCGTGCTTTCTCCGCAAGCGCTGTTTGCCGAGATCGACGAGCTGGAGGCCGCCGGGGTCCAGGCAGAGAAGCGCATCCTTGTCAGCGGCAGCTGCCCGCTGATCCTCGACTATCACATCGCCCTCGACAAGGCGCGTGAACTCAAGCGTGGCGATGCCAAGATCGGCACCACCGGCCGCGGCGTTGGCCCGGCTTACGAGGACAAGGTCGCACGGCGCGCCATCCGCACCCAGGATCTGTTCGATGCGCCGCGCTTTGGCGAGCTGGTGCGCGAGGTGCTCGACTATCACAACTTCGTCCTCACCAAGTATCTTGGGGTGGATGCCGTCGACGCTCAGCAGGTGATCGATGGCACGCTGGCCCTGGCCGACCGCCTGAAGCCGATGATCACCGACGTGTCGCACCGCCTGAACGCCGAGATGGCGCAGGGCAAGAGCTTCCTGTTTGAGGGAGCACAGGGCACGCTGCTCGACGTCGACCACGGCACCTATCCCTACGTCACATCGAGCAACACCGTGGCCGGTGCGGCAGCGGCCGGTGCCGGGGTGGCGCCGCAAAAGCTGCACTACGTGCTCGGAATCACCAAGGCGTATTCCACCCGCGTTGGCGCCGGGCCGTTTCCGACCGAACTGCTCGACGGCAATGGCGAGCACCTGCGCACCAAGGGCCAGGAATTCGGTTCGGTGACCGGTCGCCCGCGCCGCTGCGGCTGGTTTGATGCAGCCGCCTTGCGCCGCTCCGTGCAGGTCAATGGCACCACGGGCCTGTGCATCACCAAGCTCGATGTGCTCGATGGCATGCCCGTGGTGAAGCTGTGCACTGGCTATCGCTATCGCGGCTCGACCACCGACATCCTGCCCTTTGGCGCCGAAGAAGTGCGGCAGTGCGAGCCGGTATACGAGGAGTTTCCGGGTTGGAGCGACTCGACCTTTGGCGTGCGCGACTGGGCCAAGCTGCCAGCGTCAGCACAGCGCTATCTCGAGCGTCTGGCCGAGGTCACTGGCGTGTCGATCGACATGGTCTCCACCGGCCCTGACCGCGAGCAGACCATCCTGCTGCGCAGTCCATTTGCCACGGGTACATGATGAAAGACTTGTGGGTCAGCTGGGACGAGTACCACCGCCTGATCGAGGAACTGATCGCCAAGGTCCATGAGTCAGGCTACAAGTTCGACAGCCTCCTGTGCCTGGCGCGTGGCGGATTGCGGGTGGGCGACGTGATCTCGCGCGTGTACGACATGCCGCTGGCGATCCTGGCTGCCAGCTCGTATCGCGAGGCCGCTGGCACCCAGCAGGGCGAGCTAGACATAGCGCAGTTCATCACCAAGACAGGTGGCGATCTCACCGGCAAGCTGCTGCTGGTCGATGACCTGGTCGACTCTGGCGCCACGCTGGTCAAGGTGATCGACCACCTGCGCGGGCGCTATCCGGCCATCACCGAGGTGCGCACCGGCGTGTTGTGGTGGAAGGCGGTGTCGAAGTTCGAGCCGCACTATCACGTGCAGTATCTCGAAGCCAGCCCGTGGATCCATCAGCCGTTCGAGGAATACGACGCACTGCGGCCAAATCAACTGGCTGCCCGGCTGCGCGCACGGCAGTGAGAAAAAAAAGGAGCCGGCAGAAGCCGGCTCTTTAGAATGCCTTGGTGCCCAGGAGAGGACTTGAACCTCCACGCCTTGCAGCGCTAGTACCTGAAACTAGTGCGTCTACCAATTCCGCCACCTGGGCCTTCGGTGCCCCACATCGACATCACCCGGATGCTCAATGTGCAAGGGCACGCATTGTAATTGCCGGTCCTTGCCTGTCAAATGAAGGTCGCGGATCACGATTGAACACTTAGAAGACGAAAGAAACGGTTTGCCCAACAACAAGAAGGAACTTCCCAATGATGCGCTGCTGTCAACGCTGACGGCCGCGCGCTCGCCGCTGACGCCTGAGCAACTGGCCGAGCGCGTCGGTGTGACCGATGCGCAGCGCACCGGCTTCGACGCCGAGCTAGTTGAGCTCGAGCGTGCCGGACGCATCGTCCGCAACCGCGCCGGGCTGCTGCTGGTCGCTGCGCGCGCCAATCTCATTTCGGGGCAGGTCCAGGGCCATCGCGACGGCTTTGGCTTTTTGCTGCGCGACGACGGCGCACCGGATCTCATGCTGCCCGAGCACGAAATGTCCAAGGTACTGCACGGCGACCGCGTGCTTGCGCGGCCGGCAGGACTGGATCGCCGTGGCCGCCAGGAAGGCGAGATCGTCGAGGTCATCGAACACCGCACCAACA
>JBIIZX010000177.1:0-7165 GCA_044346055.1 Burkholderiaceae bacterium
GTGGCGGTGGCCAGTGCGAGTGCCGTGTCCGGGAACGTCATGCCCAGCTTGTAGGTGACGAAGAAGAGCAGGACCGGCAGAAGATCGACGATCAGTTTCATGATGGGGAGATTACGACACCCGGACCGCGCGCAGGATTTGCAGCAGCCGCTGCGGCTGCTGCACGCGGACGCCAACATCGTTGCCATTGACAAGCCTGCCGGTCTGCTGGTGCATCCGTCGGCGATTGATGCGCACGCGTCTTCCACCGCACTTGGCGTGTTGCGCGAGCAACTTCAGGTGCCCCTCTGGACGGTGCACCGCCTCGACAAGGCAACCTCGGGCGTGCTGGTGTTCGCGCGGCACATGGCCGCCGCGCAGGCATTGGCAGCGGCGTTCGCGGCAGGGCAGGTGCGCAAGCGCTATCTTGCGCTGGTGCGCGGCTGGCCGGATGAGGAGGGCGAGATCGATGCACCGCTGGCGCGCGATCCGGAACTGCCGTCTGCCGGTCAGCCGCGCGTGGCTGCGGTGACGCGTTTTCGGCGACTGCAATGCTTCGAGTGGCCGTTTGCTGACGGTCGCCACAGCACGAGCCGCTATGCGCTGGTCGAGGTCGAGCCACTGAACGGTCGGCGCCATCAGATCCGCCGGCACTTCAAATTGATTTCGCACCCACTGGTAGGCGACAGCACGCACGGCAAGGGACCGCACAATCGCGCCGTGGCGGCGTGGCTCGGTGTCAGGCGGTTGTGGTTGCATGCAGTTGAGCTTGAGCTGCCAGCGCTCCTCGGCCGACCTGCACTTGCCTTGCATGCATTGCCGGACAGCCATTGGCAGGCGTTGTTAAAGCAGAGCGATGCGCAGGCTTAGGTCGTGGCTGCGGCAGCCGTCAACGACGCTGCATGCGACGCGGTGCTTCCGGCAGCAAGTGCGGCGGCGGGTTGCAGTGGCGGCGGCGGTGGGGACTCCAAGGGAAGCCTGGCCGATTGGTGCATTGCGTTTGCGCCGGTCGGTGAGCGCGCAGTGCGGGGTTGGCCGATTCCAGGTGGGCGTGGGTAAGATGCAAGCAAACAAGCACCACCGCCGCCGGCCCGTTGCAAAAGCATGCGCAGCTCTGGGCAAAGCGGGAGGATGCAAGGCGCACCATCGCCATTGGACGCCAACGGGAGACAACATGCTGCACGGTCTGATGATGCAGACCCCGCTCTTGATTTCGTCATTGATCAAGCACGCGGACCGCTTCCACCCCGATGCCGAGATCGTCTCGCGCCGGGTGGAAGGAGACATTCATCGCATTACCTATCGCGAAACGCATGCCCGCGCGCGTCGCCTGGCCAATGCCCTGCCGGCGCTGCAAGTGGCCAGCGGCGACCGGGTGGCAACCCTCGCATGGAACGGCTACCGCCACTTTGAGCTGTACTTTGCCGTCTCAGGCAGTGGTGCGGTGCTGCACACGCTCAACCCGCGGCTGCACCCCGAGCAGATTGCGTGGATCGTCAATCATGCCGAGGACAAGGCGCTGTGCTTTGACCTGACCTTCTTGCCGATCATTGAGGCGATCGCCCCGCACTGCCACACGGTGCGCAGTTGGGTCGCACTGGCTGACAAGGCGCGCATGCCGGCCAGCAGCAAGGTCGAGCTCGTGTGCTACGAAGATCTGGTCGAGCAGCACTCGGACCGCTACACGTGGCCGTCGTTTGACGAGAACCTCGCCTCGTCGATGTGCTACACGTCCGGCACCACCGGCAATCCCAAGGGCGTGCTCTACAGCCATCGCTCCACGGTGCTGCATAGCCTGGCCGCGGCGCTGCCCGATGCGCTCAATCTTTCGGCGCGCGACGTGATCCTGCCCGTCGTGCCGATGTTCCACGTCAACGCCTGGGGCCTGCCGTATGTCGCACCCATGGTTGGGGCCAAGCTCGTGCTGCCCGGGGGGCAACTCGACGGCAAATCCCTGCACGACCTGTTCGAGGCCGAGCAGGTGACGGTCTCTGCCGGCGTGCCGACGGTGTGGCAGGGGCTGCTCGGCTACATGGAGAGCAACCAGCTGAAGTTCAGCACCATGCGGCGCACGGTGATTGGTGGGTCTGCCTGCCCGCCGGCCATGCTGCGGCTGTTCCAGGACAAGTACGGCGTGAACGTGCTGCACGCCTGGGGCATGACCGAGATGAGCCCGCTTGGCACCTCGGGCACCTTGAAGGCCAAGCACCTGGTGCAGGACTACGAGGCCCAGCTTGCGGTGCAATACAAGCAGGGCCGGGCGCTGTTTGGCGTGGACAAGAAGATCGTAGGCGATGATGGCCGCGATCTGCCCTGGGACGGCAAGGCCTTTGGCGACCTGCTGGTGCGCGGCCCGTGGATCATGCGCGAGTACTTCAAGGGCGAGGGCGGCAATCCCTTGCGGCGCGACGATGACGGCACGCAGTGGTTCCCCACCGGCGACGTGGCCACCATCGACGCCGACGGCTACATGCAGATCACCGACCGCAGCAAGGACGTGATCAAGTCCGGTGGCGAATGGATCAGCTCGATCGACATCGAGAACATCGCGGTGTCTCATCCGGCGGTGGCAATGGCCGCGTGCATCGCGATCCGCCATCCAAAGTGGGATGAGCGGCCGCTGCTGGTCGTGGTGAAAAAGCCCGGCGCGGAGGTGAGCAAGGACGACATGCTCCGGCACTACGAGGGCAAGATCGCCAAGTGGCAGATCCCGGATGACGTGGCCTTTGTGGAGGCGATTCCGTTGGGAGCCACTGGCAAGATGCTGAAAGCCCGGCTGCGCGAGCAGTTCAAGGACTATCGGCTGCCCGAGGCGGAGTGAAATGTGAGGAGTGAAAAGTGAAACGTGAAACGTGAAACGTGAAAGGTGAACGGCGTAAGTCCGCGGCACCCGTGCATTCCCCACGATTCACACTTCACGTTTCGCGTTTCACAAAGCCGGCCACCAATACAAACCAATAACCAGGAGACAACCATGCGTAGGCAGATCATCAAGGGGCTCGTGCTCGGTGCGTGCGCGCTGTTCGCAGGCGCACTGTGGGCGCAGGGCAAGGGTGCGAACGTCACGACGGTTCGCATTGCCTTCATGGACCCGCTGTCCGGCCCGTTTGCTGCGGTTGGGCAGAACCAGCTGAAACACTTCCAGTTCGCTGCCGAGGTGGCCAATCAGAAGCAACTGGCGGGGCCCAACGTGCGCTTTGAGATCGTGCCGTTTGACAACAAGAATTCGCCGCAGGAAAGCCTCACGCTGATGCGCACGATCATCGACCAGAAGATCAACTACGTGACGCAGGGCAACGGCTCGCATGTGGCGATTCCGCTGGCGGACGCGATCGCCAAGCACAACGAGCGCAGCCCCGAGGCGGCGATCGTCTATTTGAACTACGCCGCCGTTGATCCTGACCTGACCAACAGCAAGTGCAATTTCTGGCACTTTCGCTTCGACGCCAACACCGACATGAAGATGGAAGCGCTGACCTCCTACATCAAGGACCGGCAGGAGGTGAAGAGCGTCTACCTCATCAACCAGAACTACTCGCATGGCCAGCAGGTGGCACGCGTGGCCAAGGAGCTTTTGGGCCGCAAGCGGCCGGACGTGAAGATCGTTGGCGAGGACCTGCATCCGCTCGGGCAGGTGCGTGATTTTTCGCCCTATATCGCCAAGATCCGGGCTGCGAATGCCGACACGGTCATCACGGGCAACTGGGGCACCGACCTCACGCTGCTGATCCGTGCGGCGCGCGATGCGGGGCTGAACGTCAATTTCTACACCTACTACGCCGGTGTGACCGGCACGCCCACGGCGATTGGCGCAGCGGGTGCCGAGCGGGTGCGCCAGGTGTCGTACTGGCATCCGAACATCGAGAAGTTCCCGGGCGAAGATCTGTACAAGGCGTTCAAGACCAAGTTCAACGACGAGTGGTACGGCTTGGCAACCTACAGCGCCGTGACCATGGTGGCCGAGGCCATCAAGCGCAACAAGGGCAATGCCGATCCGCTGCGCGTGGCCTACACGCTCGAAGGCATGCGCTTCACGGGCGTGATGGGTGACATCGAGATGCGCGCGTCCGACCACCAGTTGCAGCAGCCGCTGTTCATCTCGTCGTGGGCCAAGGTGGGCGGCCCGTTGCGGCACGACGTCGAGAAGACCGGCTTCACCTGGAAGACGGAGCGGGCGATCGACACCTTTGTCGCCGCCACGCCGACCTCGTGCGCGATGCAGCGTCCTGCCAAGCCATGATGAATGATGAGTGACGGCGGCTGCGGGAAAGCATGACGAATGACGAATGACGGCGGCTGCGCCGCCTATGAGGCGCGCGCAGCGCGCCAGATCTCGCCGCTGGGCGGCGCCATAGGCGCGACAGCGCCGTCATAGGCCGCACCTGCGGCCGTCATTGGCCTGGCGCCCGCCGGGCGCCAGGACTTCATGTCACTTGAGTTCTTCTTCGTCCAGCTGCTCAACGGCCTGTCCTACGGCTTGCTGTTGTTCATGTTGGCCGCCGGGCTCACGCTGATCTTTTCCATGATGGGCGTGCTCAACTTCGCGCACACCAGCTTTTACATGCTCGGGGCGTACTTTGCCTTCCAGATTGCGCGCATCGCGGGCTTCTGGCCGGCGCTGGTGCTGGCGCCGCTCCTGGTGGGCGCGCTTGGCGTGCTGGTGCAGCGCTATGGGCTGCGGCGCGTAAGCAAATGGGGCCATGTTCCAGAACTGCTGTTCACCTTCGGCCTGAGTTTCATGATCGTCGAACTGGTGCAGGTGATCTGGGGCAGGGCGGCCGTGGCCTACCAGGTGCCGGCCGAGCTCGATGGTCCGGTGCGCTGGCTGCAAGCCGCCTTTGGCATCACGTTCCCGGCCTATCGTGCCTTTGCCATGTGCGTGGCGATCTTCATGCTCGGGGCGCTGTGGCTGGTGCTCACGCGCACGCGCATTGGCCTCGTGATCCGCGCGGCACTGTCGCATCCGCAGCAGGTCGAGGCCTTGGGGCACAACGTGCCGCGCGTGTTCATGCTGGTCTTTGGTGGCGGCTGCGCGCTGGCCGGGCTGGCCGGTGTGGTGGGCGGCAATTTGTTTGTCACCGAGCCAGGCATGGCGGGTGCGGTCGGCGCGATTGTTTTCGTGATCATCGTGATCGGTGGCATGGGCTCGCTGGTGGGTGCCTTCATCGCCTCGCTGCTGCTGGGGCTGGTGGATGCGTTTGGCAAGACGAGCGACTGGTCGCTGGCGCGCGGCGCCCAGGCCCTCGGCTTGTCAGTGGATGCCAGCGCAGCAACAGGCTTGCTCAAGCTCACGCTGGCGCAGATCACGCCGGTGCTCCCGTTCCTGCTGCTGGTGCTGGTGCTGATCTTCCGGCCCAAGGGCCTGCTTGGCACGCGCGAGGATTGAGGCCGTGGTGCCTGCACCGACGCTGCATTTCAAGCCGCTTAACTTCGGCCGCTGGGTCATCTGGGGCCTCACGGCGCTGCTGCTCTTGACGCTGCCGTTCATCTTCACCAGCAAGTTCGCGCTGGCGCTGATGTCGCAAGGCGCGATCCTCATCATCTTTGCCCTCAGTTACAACATGCTGCTGGGGCAAAGCGGGATGCTGAGCTTTGGCCACGCCGTGTACTCCGGGCTGGGCGCCTACTTCGCGATCCATGCGTTGAACTTCATCGGCAAGGGCCAGCTCATCTTTCCGGTGTCGCTGCTGCCGCTCATCGGTGGCCTGGCCGGACTGCTGTTCGGCTTCATTTTCGGCTGGCTCACCACACGCAAGGCAGGCACGCCGTTCGCGATGATCACGCTCGGCCTGGGCGAGATGGTGTTTGCCGCGTCGCTCATGTTCCCGGGATTTTTCGGCGGCGAAGCCGGTGTGAGTGGCAATCGGACGGTGGGTCCGCCGCTGTTCGGCGTCAAGGGCTGGACCTTTGGCCCGGACATCCAGGTCTACTACCTGATCGCGGCCTGGAGCTTCGCCTGCATGGTGGCGATGTTCGCGCTGACGCACACGCCCTTGGGTCGCATCGCCAACGCGGTGCGTGACAACCCGGAGCGCGCCGAGTTCATCGGGTACAGCACGCAACGCGTGCGCTGGCTGATGCTCATGCTCTCGGCTTTTTTTGCCGGCATTGCCGGCGGCTTGATGGCCATCAACCTCGAAAGCGTGGGCAGCGAGGCGGTGAGCGCCGTGCGATCGGGTGGGGTGCTGCTGGCGGCCTTCATCGGCGGCGTGTCGTTCTTCTTTGGCCCGATCCTCGGCGCCGTCGTGTTCATCTTCTTTTCCATCGCGCTGTCGGAGTTCACCAAGGCGTGGCAGCTCTACCTGGGCGCGTTTTTCGTGCTGCTGGTGATGTTTGCACCGGGCGGATTAAGCGCGCTCATCCTCATGAACCTGCGCGTGGCGAAGTTCCGCAAGTTCGGCCGGCTGCTCGATCCGTACTTTGGCGTGATCACCAGTGGTGTCGTGCTCGCGCTCGGCGTGGCGCTGGTGGTGGAGATGACCTACCACCTGACCCTCGACCTCGCGATGGGTCCGACGCTGAAGTTCTTCGGCTTTGCCCTTGACACGCAGTCGGCCCAGGCTTGGGTGCTGGCGCTGACGCTGGTGGCAGCCAGTGCGCTGGCCTTCGAGGCGATGCGGCGGCGTTTCCAGCGCGAGTGGGACCGGATCCAGGTCGAGATCGAGGACTGGATCCGCGACAACCCGCAAGATTGAGCAGAGCCCACGCACACACCAATGGAACCGTCGCTTCAACTGCAGCAGGTCACCAAGCGCTTTGGCAAGACCGAGATCATTCGCGGAATCTCGCTGTCGATTGCCGCCGGTGAGCGGCACGCCATCATCGGCCCCAATGGTGCCGGCAAGTCCACCCTGTTTAATCTCATCAGTGGCCGCTTTGCGCCCAGCAGCGGGCGCATCATGCTCAAGGGGCGGGACATCACAGGGCGCAAGCCGTTCGAGATCAATCGGCTGGGGCTGAGCCGATCGTTCCAGATCACCAACATCTTCCACCGCCTTTCGGTGTTCGAGAATCTGCGCTGCGCGGTGCTGTGGTCTCTCGGCTATCGCTACGCGTTCTGGCGCAACCTGAACCAGCTGGCCGATGCCGAGGAGCGCGCCGAGCAAACCTTGGGTCGGATCGGCCTGAAGCGGCGCAGCCAGACACTCGCGGGGCTGTTGACCTATGCGGACCAGCGCGCGCTGGA
>JBIIZX010000178.1:0-7104 GCA_044346055.1 Burkholderiaceae bacterium
CATGGCGTGGGTGGCATTGTGGGCGCGCTGCTCACCGGCGTGTTTGCCGCACCCTCGCTCGGCGGTCAGGGCATCTGCAACTACATCACCAACAAGTGTGGTGATGTTGCGGACTTCCCCGGCATCGGTGCGCAGGTGTGGATCCAGTTCCAGGGCGTAGTGGTCGCCATCGTGTTGTCGGCGGTCGTATCGTATGTCGCGCTGATGATCGTCAAGGCGATCGTCGGTCTGCGCGTGACCGAGGAAGCCGAACGCGAAGGTCTGGACACGACTTCGCATGGCGAGTCGGCGTACAAGTACTGAGAGTGAGCGGGGCGTGCCCCGCTTGATGTGAACGCAAAGGGCCGCGGAAGCGGCCCTTTGCTTTGGGATTTGGGATTTGGGATTTGGGATTCGGGATACAGGTTGACCGCGCCTCGTCTCGTCTTTTTCCCTGAATCCCGAATCCAGACTCCGGCCTCCGTTCTCTTGGCACACACCTTGCGTCACCTACTGCTGTGTCTCCCTAGCTCGCCTGTCTGCCCGATCCACCGGCGCGGACGCACCAAGGCGATTCGCGGGCGCCCCCTCTCGGGGCGCCCCATTTTTTTGCGCTGCTGCCGCGCCTGCATCGCGTGCAATGCCAGCGCTCCCGGCTTGCCCCGGCGCGCCACATGCCCTTGGCTACAATCCTCGTCCCAAGGCGCAGTGTCGTCGGTGACTCCAATCAATGGACTTGCCCGGCGCGGAATGGAAGCCCATGCAGCAGCCTGCCGGCCACCCGGCGGTCCCGCACCTGACGACCGCCCTCACAGGCCCCCTGCACGAACTCGAACGCCGCATCCTCGACTCGATGCCTGCCATCGAGCGCTGGTTCCGCCTGTTCTGGCAGGACCACACGCCGCCGTTCTACGGCTCGGTGGACCTGCGCAATGCCGGCTACAAGCTGGCGCAGGTCGACATGAATCTGTTTCCGGCCGGGTTCAACAACCTGTCGGACGAGATGCTGCCGTGTGCGGTGCAGGCCGCGCAGGCGGCGGTGGAGCGCCTGTGCCCGGATGCGCGCAACCTGCTGCTGATTCCCGAGCGCCACACGCGCAACCTGTACTACCTCTCCAATGTGGCGCGACTGGCGCGCGTCCTCGGCTCGGCCGGGCTGGAAGTGCGGGTGGGCTCGCTGTCGGACGAGATCACCGAGGCCACCTCGATCGCGCTGCCGGGCAATGACAGCCTGCGCGTCGAGCCGCTGTCGCGCCGCAATGGCCGGGTGGGCATCTATGGCAGTGGTACTGACTTCGACCCCTGCGCCATCTTGCTGAACAACGATCTGTCGGCGGGCACGCCCGCCATCCTGCGCGATTTGCAGGGCCAGATGCTGGTGCCGCCACTGCACGCCGGCTGGACGGTGCGCCGCAAGTCGCACCATTTCGCGGCGTTTGACGAGATCGCCGAGGAATTCGGCAAGCTCTTGTCGATCGACCCGTGGATGGTGAACCCGTACTTTGCGCGCTGCTCGGCAGTGGACTTTCACGCACGCGAAGGCGAGGACTGCCTGGCTGAGAGTGTCGATCACGTGCTCACGCGCATCCGCGCCAAGCACAAGGAGTACGGCATCGACGAGCAGCCGTTCGTGATCGTGAAGGCCGATGCCGGCACGTACGGCATGGGTGTGATGACCGTACGCGATGTCAGCGAGGTGCGCGATCTGAACCGCAAGCAGCGCAACAAGATGGCGGTGGTCAAGGAGGGCCTGCAGGTCTCGGATGTGATCATCCAGGAAGGCGTGCCAACGCGCGAGCGCATTGACGAAGGCACGGCCGAGCCCGTGGTCTACATGGTCGACCGCTACGTGGTCGGCGGCTTTTATCGGGTGCACAAGGACCGTGGCATCGATGAGAACCTGAACGCGCCGGGCGCGCACTTCGTGCAGCTTGCCTTTGCCAGCGCCTGCAACCTGCCCGATTGCAAGGGCGAGCCCGATGCCGCTCCCAATCGCTTCTACAGCTACGGCGTGGTGGCGCGGTTGGCGCTGGCGGCGGCCTCGATCGAGCTTGAGCGCACCGCGCATCTGCTGCCGGGGCCAGCCAGTGATGGCGCCAGTGCCAGCACTGAGCCGGTGGTTGCCTAGGACCGCGTGATGTCACAAGGGCTGTCGCTGCTGTTTATCGTCGATCCGATCGAGTCACTCAAGGCGTACAAGGACTCGAGCGTGGCGATGATGCGCGAGGCGGCGCGGCGTGGCCATGATGTGTGGACCTGCCTGCAGCCGAGCCTGCGCTGGCGCGACGGCAAGGTCACGGCGAGCGCGCAGCTGCTTGCGCTGGCTGATGACGATCACGCCTGGTACAGCGTGCGCGAGCACGCCGCGCACGATCTGGCCAGCTTTGACGCCGTGCTGATGCGCAAGGACCCGCCGTTCGATAGCGAGTACCTGTACTCGACGCATCTGCTGGAGGCCGCCGAGCGCAGCGGCGCCAAGGTGTTCAACGCCGCGCGCGCGCTGCGCGATCACAACGAGAAGTTCACGATCACCGAGTTCGCCCAGTTTGCGGTGCCCACGCTGGTGGCGCGCGAGCCCGAGGCGCTGCGCGCGTTCCAGGCCGAGTTTGGCGACGTGGTCCTCAAGCCCCTCGATGGCATGGGCGGCACCAGCATCTTCCGCGTGAAAACGGGCGATCCCAACCTCAACGTCATCCTCGAGACCATTACGCAACTGGGCACGCGCACCGTGATGGCGCAGCGCTACATCCCCGAGATTCGCGATGGCGACAAGCGTGTGCTCCTGATCGGTGGCCAGCCCGTGCCCTATGCGCTGGCGCGCGTGCCCAAGCCCGGCGAGTCGCGCGGCAATCTGGCCGCTGGCGGCACCGGCCGCGCGCAGCCGCTGTCGGATGCCGACTGCGTGATTGCCGCTGCCCTGGGCCCCACGCTCGCCGCCCGCGGCTTGCTGCTGGTGGGGCTCGATGTGATCGGCAGCCACCTGACCGAGGTCAACGTCACCAGCCCGACCTGCTTTGTCGAGATCACCGAGCAGACGGGCTTCGATGTGGCCGCCATGTTCATCGACGCGCTGCAAGCAGCGGTCGCCGGCTGAGAGCCTGAGAGTCTTTCGCTCATGCCCGCTCATCACCCCAAAACACCCATGCTCGTCGTTGCAAATGCTCGCCATAGCCCGAGCTATGGCTGCGCTTTGCGCCTAGATCAGGTGCGTTTTCGTGCGCTGCTCGGCCACGCTCGAAAAACTCTCAGGCTCTGAGCACAGCATGATTTCTGTTCTTCTCGTCGCCCACGCACCGCTGGCCAGCGCGCTGGCGCAGGCGGCCTCGCACGTCTACACCTGCGCCCCCGAGCGCGCCGATGCGCAACTGCGCACGCTCGATGTGCCACCGGATGCCGATGTCGAGGCGATGGTCGGTGCAGCGGTTGCGCTCATTGGGCAGATTGATGACGGCAATGGCACGCTGGTGCTGACCGACGCCTTTGGCGCCACACCGGGCAATGTCGCCGCGCGCCTGGCCGAGGCCGGCAAGGTGGCGGTGGTGGCGGGCGTCAATCTGCCGATGTTGCTGCGTGCGCTTTGCTATCGCGACGGCACGCTCGAGCTCACCGTCGACAAGGCGCTGGCCGGTGGCACGCAGGGCGTGCTGCAGGTGGCGGGTACTCCAATACAAAACCAAGCCGGCCGCGCAGCCCCTGCAGGACATGATCTCGCGCGAATTCACCATCAGCAATAAGCTGGGCCTGCACGCCCGGCCCTCGGCCCAGATCACGCAGGTGGCAACGCGCTATCGCAGCGAGGTCCATATCGCCAAGGGCGCACGCCGCGTCAATGCCAAGTCGATCATGGGCGTGATGATGCTGGCTGCCGGCCAAGGCTCGGTGGTGGTGGTCGATGCCGACGGCCCCGACGAGGCCGAGGCGATCGAGGCACTGGGCCGGCTGATCCGCGCGGGCTTCAGCGAAGACTAGCGAGGGCGAGCAGGGAGTTGGGCAAAGCGAGCGCGGCTGCCTACACTGCCGGTGCGTGCCGGCGAGGCCATGGCACTTGGTTCTGTAGGGCTCAAGCACAAGCGCAAACACGAGCACAAGCACAAGCGCAAGCACAAGCGGAACAGCAGGCACAAGACCAGTAACGAGCAGGCAGTACAGCAACCAGCAGCGGCCGGATGAGCAGGCAAATCCTAGGGATCGGAGTTTCGCGCGGCATCGCCATCGGCCGTGCGCACCGGCTCGCACCCAGCGAGCTGGACATCCGTCAATACCAGATCGATCGCAAGGACGTGCTGCACGAGGTGGCGCGGCTGAACAACGCGTTCTCTCTGGTGCGTGCCGAACTCGATGCGCTGCGGGCTGACGTGGCCGTCGAGGCGCCGCAGGAAGTACGCGCCTTTCTCGACCTGCACCGGCTCATCCTGGACGACGCGTTGCTGTCGGACGCCCCGCGCGACCTGGTGCGCAGCCGGCTCATCAATGCCGAGTGGGCGCTGTCGATCCAGATCGAGGAAGTGTGCCGGCAGTTCGAGGCGATTGACGACGAGTACTTCGCCAGCCGCACGCAGGACGTGCGGCAGGTGGCCGACCGCGTGTTCAAGGCGCTGTCGGGCGGCCGCGCGGCCACGGCCAGCGTGACCAAGCCCGCCGATGGCGAGAAGCTGATCCTGGTGGCGCACGATCTCGCGCCCGCCGACATGCTGCAGCTGCGCGACCGCGGCGACAGCCCGCTCGCGGGCTTTGTCACCGAGCTCGGCGGCCCGACCTCGCACACCGCCATCCTGGCGCGCAGCCTGGGCCTGCCAGCCATGCTCGGCGCCAGCGGGGCGCGCGATCAGGTGCAAGAAGGCGATCTCGTGATCGTCGACGCCGACGCTGGTGTGTTGATCGTCAATCCCGATGCCGCCGAGCTCGCCGAGTACCGGCGCCGCGCCAAAAGCGAGGTCGAAGCACGCATCGAGTTGCGCAAGCTAAAGGGCAGGATCGCGCGCACCAAGGATGGCATTGCCATCGAGCTGCTGGCCAATATAGAGACGCCCGAGGGCGCGCGCGAGGCGCTCGATGCGGGCGCCGATGGCATCGGCCTGTTTCGCACCGAGTACCTGTTCATGAACCGCGACCAACTGCCCGACGAGGACGAGCAGCACGAGGCGTATGCGCGGGTGGCCCGCAACATGAAGGGCAAGCCGGTGGTGATCCGCACGCTCGACATCGGCGCCGACAAGGTGCTCAACGACGCCGCGCGCGAGTCGCTAGGGCTCGCCAAGGGCACGCCGACGGCCGAGAGCAATCCGGCGCTTGGCCTGCGCGCGATCCGCTACTGCCTCGCCTATCCGGAACTGTTCCTTACGCAGCTGCGCGCCATCCTGCGCGCCAGCAGCGTGGGCACGGTGCGCATCCTGGTGCCGATGCTGGCGCATGTGCATGAGATCGAGCAGGCGCTCGCCTTCGTGGCGCGCGCCAAGGAGCAGCTGAAGGAGCGCAAGCAGAAGTTCGATGGTCGCGTGCTGGTGGGCGGCATGATCGAGGTGCCGGGCGCGGCGCTGAGCCTGCCAGCGTTTGTGCAGCGGCTGAAGTTCCTGTCGCTGGGCACCAATGACCTGATCCAGTACACGCTGGCGATCGACCGGGCCGACAGCTCGGTGGCGCACCTGTACGACCATTTGCATCCGGCCGTGCTGCAGCTGGTGAGCCGCACCATCAAGACCGGCGAGAAGGCGCGCGTGCCAGTGAGCGTGTGCGGCGAGATGGCGGGCGAGCTGGAACTCACCGAGCTGCTGCTCGGCCTGGGGCTGCGCCAGTTCTCGATGCACCCGTCGCAGATCCTCGGTGTGAAGCAGCGGGTGCTTGAGACCTCGCGCCGCGGCGCCATTCAGCTGGCTGCGCGCGTGCTCAAGCAGAATGACCCGCTTGAGATCCGCAAGATGCTCGAGCGCGCTGCCGCGCGCTCAATCGCTGCCGGCAAGGCGACAGCCAAGGCCGGCTAGCGCTTGCTTGGTGCCTGCGTCGCCGGGACGAACTCGAGCAGTTCGAGCTCGTCGGTGGTCGGGGCGGGCGCCGGCGCGGGTGCGGGTCTGGCCCAAGGTGCTGCTGCGGCCGGTCGAGCTGGTGGCGCCGTCAGTGTTGCGGGCCCCGCGGCTTGCGGCTTGGCGGCGCCGAGCGTGCCTGGTCGTGCCGCGGCAGTGGAGCCGGCTGGCAAGCGCGTGTTGACGGTGCCGGGTCGCGCCTTGGTCGTCGCCTTCATGGTCGACGGCCGGTTCGGCGCGGAAATCTTGCGCGGCGGCGCCGTAGAGGACTCCTTATTCAACAGGCGCTCCTTCATCAGTTTGAGCCTGTCCTTCGAGGTGAAGCGCAGCGTCACGATGCCGGCCGAGGCGAGCCAGGTATCCCGGCGCGCGTCGCGCTGCGCGTTGCGCGAGCGGTCATCCAGCTCCACGATACAGTGCAGTTCCAAGTCCGCGGTGTAAATGGCGTAGTCGACGCGCTTCTGGCTGATGCGGTTAAGGGCAGCGCGGTGCGCGCGCGAAGTGGCGCCGGCGGGCTTGAGCAGCGCACTCATTGCCACCTGCGGGAACACATAGCCATCGGGCCAGGCCGCGCACAGGCGGCGAAAGAACTCGATCTCGTTGTCGGTCATCAAAGGCCTTGCGCGAAACACCGACGGCCGGTTGGCAGCGCGCAGCATCAGCAGCACGGCCGCAGCCGCCACCAGCCCGAGCACCATGTACAGCAGGATCGACAGCATCATCGAGTTCATCGCGCGAGCAGCCGGCCGCGCCGCTTCGACCGCGGCGGCCAAGAGAACAGGGAATTCGACCGATGCTAGAAGCGGGCTGTGCGAGAAGAACGTTCAGTAAGAGCAGCGGCAGCGCCGCAAACCGTGGCATGGGCGTCCGGCCGGATGAACGCATTTGGTCTGGAGGCGCCCGCGGCCCCGGCACCGGCCCATTAGCGCTACGGCGACGTTAGCAAATAACTTGTACATTGCTGACGTGGAGGCTATGCTTGTCCCCCATGCCGGATGGGTCGCAGATTGAGCAGCGCTGGGAGTTGATGCGGGGGTGGCTGGACGAGCGACAGCGGCGCACGTATGCGGCAGCGGAGGCCAAGGTCATTGGGCGTGGCGGTGTCTCG
>JBIIZX010000179.1:0-6990 GCA_044346055.1 Burkholderiaceae bacterium
GCGTCGAAAATCTTGATCCAACGCAACCCGTCTTGGACAACCACTCGGGACGCGGGGGATTCAGCGGGGCGATGCTGCCGCGACGATCCGCCTTCCTCCGTCTCCAGCAGGGAGACGGAGGAAGGGGCGCCAGGGCGCGGGGCCGACCGCGTGCAGGCAGCGCAGACCCGCAGCCGGCCTAGGCGGCCTTGGCCGGCATCTGGATCACCTGGGCGGTGCGCTGGCCGCGGAACTGCGCCAGCAGCGCGGTCCACTTCTCGCGTGCCTTGGCGAGGTTCTTTTCCTTCACGTGGCCGTAGCCGCGGATCTCCTCGGGAAGACTCGCAAGCTGCACGGCCACGGCGTGGTTCTCGCCGTTGAGCTTGCCGAGCAGTTCCTCGACCAGCTGCTCGTACTCGCCGATCAGCGCGCGCTCCATGCGGCGCTCGTGGGTGCGGCCAAACACATCCAGGGCGGTACCACGCAGGACCTTGAGCTTTGCCAGCACGCCGAACGCGCTCATCATCCATGGCCCGAAGCGCATCTTCTTGACCTTGCCCGTGACGGGGTCGGGCCTGCTGAGGATGGGCGGCGCCAGATAGAAGTTGAGCTTGTAGTCGCCCTCGAACTGCGCCGCGATCTTGGCGCGGAACGCCGGGTCGCTGTGCAGGCGCGCGACTTCGTACTCGTCCTTGTAGGCCATGAGCTTGAAGTAGTAGCGCGCGACCGCCTCGGCCAGCCGGGTCGATCCGTTCAGGCGATCCGACTCCACCTTGCGCACGCGCTCCACCAGCTCGGCATAGCGCTTGGCGTAGGCGGCGTTCTGGTAGCCGGTCAGGAACTCGACCCGCCGGGACACCAGTTCGTCGAGCGTGGACGAGCGCTTCAGTTCGATGACCTGGGCCGGCTGCAGCGTGCGACGCACGGCCTCGGCGTCATGCGCGGTAGCACGGCCCCACTCGAAGGCGCGCTTATTCGCCTCGACCTGCACGCCGTTCAGTTCGATCGCCCGCATCAACGCCGCGTGCGACAGCGGCAGCCAGCCCTTTTGCCAGGCAAAGCCGAGCATGAATGGATTGGTGTAGATCGCATCGCCCATGAGCCCCGTGGCAATCGCGTTGGCATCGACGGTCGAGAAGACCGCGTCGTCACCGACGGCCTCGCGCAGCTGCTGCACCATGCTGCCGCCGCCGAAGGTCCAGTTCGGGTCGTGGACGAAGTCCGCGGTGGGCGACTCGGCCGTGTTCACCACCGCGCGCGTGCGGCCGTGGTGGATCTTCGACAGCGCCTCGTTGCTGGTGGTGACGATGAGATCGCACCCAATGACCAGGTCCGCCTCGCCTATGGCGATGCGCGTGGAGTACCGGTTCTGCGGCGTGCTGGCGATGCGCACGTGCGAGTGCACCGCACCGCCCTTTTGCGCCAGGCCCGCCATGTCGAGCACCGACAGGCCCTTGCCTTCCAGGTGCGCGGCCATGCCGAGCAACTGCCCGATGGTGACCACACCGGTGCCGCCGACGCCGGTAATCACCACGCCGTAGTTGTCCGCGTCAGCGAGCGTCGGCACCGTCGGCTCGGGCACCGACGGCATCTGTGCGGCGGCCGACTTGCCCTTCTTCAGCTGGCCGCCCTCCACGGTGACGAAGCTCGGGCAGAAGCCCTTGAGGCAGGAGAAGTCCTGGTTGCAGCTCGACTGGTTGATCTGCCGCTTGCGGCCGAACTCGGTCTCGAGCGGCTCCACGGAGAGGCAGTTCGACTGCACGCTACAATCACCGCAGCCTTCGCACACCAGCTCGTTGATCACCGTGCGCCGCGGCGGGTCCGGGAACACCACCTTGACCGGCTTGTTCTGCTTGCGGCGGCGGCGCTTCTCGCTGGCGCAGGTCTGGTCGTAGATCAGCACCGACACGCCCGGGTACTCGCGCAGCTCGCGCTGGATCTTGTCCAGATCGTCGCGGTGATGCACCGTCACGCCCTCGGCCAGCTTCCAGGCGTCGCCGGTGGCGCCCTTGGCGTTGGTGGCGCTGTGATCGAGCTCGACCAGGTTGCGCATGTCGTACTTCTCGGGCTCGTCGGTGACCACGACGGTCTTCTGCACGCCCTCGGCCGCCATCTGGCGTGTGATCTGCGGCACGGTGAGCTGGCCGTCGACCGTCTGGCCGCCGGTCATCGCCACCGCGTCGTTGAACAGGATCTTGTAGGTGATGGGCACCTTGGCCGCCACTGCCGCGCGCACTGCCAGGTAGCCTGAGTGAAAGTAGGTGCCGTCGCCCAGGTTGGCGAAGATGTGCTTCTCGTTGGTAAACGGCGCCTGGCCGATCCACGGCGTGCCTTCACCGCCCATCTGCGTGAAGGTCGAGGTGCTGCGGTCCTGCCAGACCACCATGTAGTGGCAGCCGATGCCGGCCACGGCGCGCGAGCCTTCGGGCACGACCGTGGAGGTGTTGTGCGGGCAGCCGGAGCAGTAAAACGGCTTGCGCTCGACTACCACGCGCGGGCGGGCCAGCGCCTGTTCCTTGGCCTCGATCACAGCCAGGCGCGCGGCCATGCGCGCACGCACGTCGCTCGGCAGCTCCAGCTTGCCGATGCGCTGCACGATCGCCTTGGCAACAATCGCCGGGCTGAACTCGTAGTGCGCCGGAAGGATCCAGTTGCCCTGCGGCACGGCCCACTCGCCGCCGTCTTTCTCATCAAACTTGCCAATCACGCGCGGCACGCGCTTGCCGGTGCCGATCCAGCTGAAAAGCTCTTCCTTGAACTGATACTCGATGAACTGGCGCTTTTCCTCGACCACGAGGATTTCTTCCAGCCCTTCGGCAAAGCCGCGGATCGTCTGCGCTTCCAGCGGCCACACCATGCCGCACTTGAACAGGCGAATGCCAATGCGGGCGCAGGTCTCGTCATCGAGGCCGAGGTCGGCCAGCGCCTGCCGCGTGTCCAGATACGCCTTGCCGCTGGCGACGATGCCAAAGCGCGCGTTGGGCGAATCGACCACCGTGTCATTGAGCTTGTTGGCGCGGCAATACGCCAGCGCGGCGTACAGCTTGTAGTCGAGCAGGCGCGCTTCTTGTTCCAGCGGCGTATCGGGCCAACGGATGTTCAGCCCTCCGGCGGGCATCTGGAAGTCGCTCGGGATGACGATGTTTACGCGCTCGGGATCAACCATCACCGAGGCGCTTGCCTCCACCACCTCGGTCACCGTCTTCACGCCCACCCACACGCCGGCATAGCGGCTCATGGCAAAGCCATGCAGGCCGAGATCGAGGTACTCCTGCACCGTGGCCGGAAACAGCACCGGCATCATGCAGGCCTTGAAGATGTGATCGCTCTGGTGCGGCAGCGTGGAGCTCTTGGCGCCATGGTCGTCACCGGCCAGTGCCAGCACGCCGCCCAGTGGGCTGGTGCCCGCGGCATTGGCGTGCTTGAACACGTCGCCGCAGCGATCTACACCCGGGCCCTTGCCGTACCACATGGAAAACACGCCGTCGTACTTGGCGCCCGGGTACATGTTGACCTGCTGCGTGCCCCACACGCTGGTGGCCGCAAGGTCTTCGTTCAGCCCCGGCTGGAACTTGATGTGATGGCGCTCAAGATGCTTGGCCGCCTTCCACGCCGTCTGGTCTACCGCACCGAGCGGCGAGCCGCGATAGCCGCTGATGAAGCCGGCCGTGTTCAGGTCCATCAGCTGGTCGCGCTGCCGCTGCAGCATTGCCAGGCGAATCAGCGCCTGCGTGCCGTTCATGTAGGCGCGGCCGCGCTCCAGGGTCCATTTGTCGTCAAGGGTGACCTCCGCCAGTGCGCGGCGGACGGCCTCGGGAAGGGGGGCGTTCATGCGGGAAGACCTCTGCCAAAAATCGTGTCTTTGGGGGGCGGCGCGATGAGGTGCATGGTGCACCTTCGGCCGTCGGATGACCACACCTTGTGAGTGCGTGCGTCCGTTGGTTCTGAGACGGGCGCGAGCGTAACAGCGCCGCCGTCGAACTTCAATCAGGGCACAGCACAAATGGGGCCAGCCTGATGGAGTGATGTCGCTGCAGCGCAAGATCCTTATGCTGCCTCTGACGGCAAGGACAACGTCGGCGGATAGATCGCCGGCATGGAGAACATGGTGAACAGGTTGACTTTGGTGGCCCCGGCGCTTGGTCTGTTGCTGGTGATGTCGCAAGCGGTACAGGCGCAGTCAGCACCAGCGCTGTCAGTACAAGCGCACACTGGACGGGCGCAACCCGATCCCAAGCTGCCAGGACCGTGCGACGACTTCGAGGCCTACGTGAACGGCGCCTGGCTGGCCACTGCCAGCCTGCCGGCCGACCGCGCCCGGATCGGCAGCTTTGACGACCTGCAGGAGCGCAATCGCGTCGTGTTGCTGCAAGCCCTGCGCGAGGTCGCTGCTGACCCCGCGCTGCTCGATACGCCGGGCAAGCAGAAGGCGTTCGTGATGTTTCGCAGCGGCCTTGACACCGCTGCCATCGAGCGACGGGGACTGACTTCGCTGCAGCCCCTGCTCGACGCGATTGCCGCGCTGCGGGAACGCAATGCGCTGCCGCAGCTCTTGGCCGAACTCAATCGTGCCGGCATCAATGCGCCGATCGCCGCCTTTGTCGGCGCCGACGCGCGTGATAAGCGCCGCCACAGCGTCACCGTCGGTCCGGGGTGGGCGGGCGGCGCGCTCGGACTGCCAGACCGCGACGACTACTTCCGCACCGATGAGCGCGCGGTGGCAGTGCGGGCTGCCTACGTCACGTACGTCGAGCGCCTGCTGGTGCTGTCGGGTGCGCCGGCTGCGGCAGCAGCGGAGCGTGCGCGCCAGATCCTTGCGCTGGAGACGCGGCTGGCCGAGGCCATGCTGGCGCGCACCCAGATGCGCGATCCCAATGTGCTCTACAACCCGATGCGTGTCGATGAACTGGCGGCGCGCGCCTCTGGCTTTGCCTGGCGCAGCTGGCTCGATGCCATGGGCCTGACGGCTGCCGATGACCTGGTGGTGGGGCAGCCCGTCTATGCCACCGCCGTTGCGCGCGCGCTGCAGGAGCTGCCGCTGGCGCAGTGGCAGGCCTACCTACAGGTGCGCCTGCTCGACGCCGCCGCCCCCTACCTGCCGCAGGCGTATGAGCAGGCGCACTTCGACTTTCGCCTGCGCGTGTTGCGTGGCCTGCAGGCGCCGGCGCCGCGCGATGAGCGCGTGATCAATCTCATCGTCGGGCAGACGGGCGGTGCGCCGCTGGGCGAAGGGCTGGGGCAGATTTTCGTTGCCAAGGCGTTCTCGCCCGTGGCCAAGCAGCGCGCGGTGACGATGGTCGAGGACATCCGCGCTGCGTTGGCGGCCCGCATCGAGCGACTCGACTGGATGAGCGCGCCGACCAAGGCGCGCGCGCAGGCCAAGCTCGCGCAGATGCGCCTGCAGATTGGTTACCCGGATCGCTGGCGCACCTACGAGGGACTGCAGGTGGCGGCCGACGACTTTGCCGGCAACTGGCTGCGCGCCACACGCTGGCAGGTGGCCGAGCGGCTCGGCCGGCTCGGCCAGCCGGTGGACCGCGACGAATGGAACACCACGCCGTACATCGTCAACGCCTTCGCCGGCGGCTTCAACAACATCGTCTTTCCGGCCGGCATCCTGCAGCCGCCGTTTTTTGATGCGGCGGCTGCTGATGCAACCAACTTCGGTGGCATTGGCGCCGTGATCGGTCACGAGATCTCGCACCACTTTGACGATCGCGGCCGGCGCTACGACGAGTTTGGCAACCTGGCTGACTGGTGGTCGCCGGCCGATGCCAAGGCTTATCAGGAGCGCGCGGATCGGCTGGCGCGCCAGTTTGGCGCCTATGAGCCACTGCCCGGCCACAGCATCAACGGCGTGGCCACACTCGGGGAGAACATCTCCGATCTTGCTGGCATCAAGGGCGCCTACGACGGCCTGCAGATCGCCCTGGCACGAAGCAAGGCCGCTGCCGATTCACAGGCGGCCTCGCGCGAATTTTTCGTCTCCTACGCCATCATCTGGCGCAACAAGATGCGCGCGGAGGCCCTGATCACCCAGTTGCGCAGCGGGCAGCATTCGCCGGGCCGCTACCGGGTGCTTGGCACGCTCAGCAACCTGCCGCAGTTTGCCGAAGCGTTTTCCTGCCCCAGCAGCAGTGCAATGGTGCGACCGCTGCAGGAGCGCGTCGCGATCTGGTGAGGGTGCCGGCTAGGACGGCAGCGGCTTGCCGTCCTTGAGCGCCAGCCAGCCGCGGGCGATGCGGTAAATGGCCCAGATGCCGAGCGCGAACATGCCGATGATCCAGGTGCCCACGCCGATCACGATGATGGTCAGCGGAATCGACACCGCCGCCACCATGAAGGCCCACAGCAGCGCGTACCAGAAGGTGCGGATCTGCCAGTTGAAGTGCGACTCGAGCCAGGTGCCGCGCGCCTCGCTGCGCTTCACGTAGTTGATGATCACCGCAATGATCGACGGCCAGCCGAAGATGAAGGCGCCGATGATCGAGGCCGCGCCAAAGGCACCGATCACAAGGCTCACCGCATGCAGCGCATAGACGATATGCGTGGTCGTGACCAGCGACTGGTCCGGTGCGGGCAGTGGGTTGGAGGACATCGGCAATCCCTTCAGGGCTGTTGTTTGGGCAGCAAGCGATAGTGGTTGGCGGTGGTTGGCAGTGGTGGCAGTAGTCGGCAGTGGTCGGCGGCAGTCGATAGGCGTCGGCAGCAATCAGTATCTGTCTGGCGCCACTTGGGTGTCGGTGGTCAGGCCAGCTTGGCTGTTTGCCTGATAGTGCTCGCCCGCGCCGCCGCCGTTCCAGTGCCGGAGCATAAGCAAGACTTGCGGCACTGCCGCGGTCGTTGCCGCATCTTGCGACGCACTGCAACCTGCGCAAACGTGAGCGCGGCCTTGGCCGATAGGGCAACACTTGGCCGGCGGTTTCCCCCACCACGCAAGCGCGCAACGACTGTTCGGACGGCTTGCCCCGCAGCGCGCTTGCTCCGGTATCTTCTGCCCCTTCGCTCGCG
>JBIIZX010000180.1:0-6989 GCA_044346055.1 Burkholderiaceae bacterium
GGATCAGTTGATCAAGCAGGGCAAGGTGGTGCGCGGCTACTTCGGCATTGAGCCCGAGGACATCTCGCAGGAAATCGCCGACGTCTACAAGCTGCCGACCGCCACCGGCGTGCATGTGCGCGGCGTGGTGCCGCAGGGGCCGGCGGCGCGCGGCGGCATCGAGCCGGGCGACATCATCGTGTCGATCAATGATCTGCGCGTGGATAACACGGCCGCGCTGCTGAATCAGATCGCCAAGCTCACACCAGCGAGCGCCGGGCGCGTGGTGGTGCTGCGCAATGCGAAGGAAATGGGCCTGACGGTAACTGTGGGTGAGCGGCCGATCGCGGAGCGGCGCTGAGGTTACGCCCTGAACCGTTACGGCCCGACCCGTCGACCGCGATTTCACTGGCCGACTCCCTGGCTCGTTTCACGGGCCTGCTTCACCGGCCTGCTTCAAGCGGCCCTGCATATCACGCCCTGCTTGGCCGCCCTTACTTCGCCGCCCGGATCTTCTCCAGCACCTCGGCCGCCTTCAGCCGCGCCGCCGGCTCGCCGTTGTTGGCGGCCTGGGAGTACCAGTAGAAAGACAGCGGCAGGTCGCGCGCCACGCCATCGCCGTTTTCGTACATGCTGGCCACGATGTAGCTGGCGCCTTCATCGCCCTGCTCGGCCGCCTTTTCGTACCAATGGGCGGCCTCCTTGTAGTCCTTGGGCGCACCGCGGCCGAGGAAGTATTGCGTCGCCAGGTTGACCTGCGCCTCGCGCCAGCCCTGTTCAGCCGCCTTGCGGTACCAGATGGTCGCCTCGGCGGTCGACTTGGTGACGAACTCGCCGCCGTCATAAAGGAGTGCCAGCGCATGCTGCGCGCGCGCCATGCCGTTGTCGGCGGCCTTGCGCAGCCAGCGCAGGCCCTGTGGCGGATCGGCCGGCACGCCGTCGCCTGACAGCAGGAGCACGGCGAGGTTGAACTGCGCGGTGCGCTGGTTGCGTTCGGCTGCCTTGCGGAAGTACTCGGCGGCTTTACGGGCATCGCGCACCTGGTATGCGGTCAAGCCAAGTGTCAGGTCGCGATCGTCATCGGCGACGAGTTGCAGCCGGTCAGCGGCCAGCGTCGCAACGGGCAGCGCCACCAAAATCAACGGACCCAACAGCCCCGTGAAGCCGAGCACTGCGACAAGGCGCCGCAGCAGATGCGCGAAGCACGCGCCTGGGCACGCCGCCGTCGCGTGCCGGCCAAAGCTCACGCCGCCTTCTCCGCCGTACTCTCAGCTCCTTCAGCCGCGTCGGCCGCGGCGGCGCGAGGAAAGAGCTTGTCGAGCAGTGCCGAGATCAGGATGCCGAGCTCGAACAGCAGCACCAGCGGCACGGCAAGCAGCAGTTGCGAAGTGACGTCCGGCGGCGTGACCACCGCCGCGACGATGAAGGCGCCAACGATGAAGTACGGCCGGATCGCGCGCAGCTTGGCCACCGTGACCATGCCGAGCCGCGTGAGCACGATTAGCACGATCGGCGTCTCGAAGGTCAGCCCGAAGGCGAAGAACATCGTCAACGCAAAGCTGAAGTAGGCCTCGATATCGGGGGCGAAATTGACGGCCTCGGGCGTGAAGCTGTAGATCACCGGAAACAGCAGGCGGAACACGACGAAGTAGCAAAACGCAACCCCGGCCAGGAACATCAGAAAGCTCGAGACGATGATCGGCAGCGCCAGCCGCTTCTCATGCTTGTACAAGCCCGGCGCGACGAAGGCCCAGATCTGATACAGCACCACAGGCAGGGCAATCACGAAAGCCACCAGCAGCGTGGCCTTGAGCGGCACCAGAAAGGGCGAGACGACGCTGGTCGCAAGCAGCTTGGTACCGGCTGGCAGCGTCTGCGTGAGCGGCGCTGCGAAGAGATCGTAGATCTGCTTCATGAACGGCGTCAGCGCGATCATGACCACCAGCACGGCAATGGCCGAGCGCATCAAGCGCTGGCGCAACTCGATCAGATGCGACAGGAACCCCTGCTCTTCGCTGGGACCTTCATCGGGCTTTGCGCCCTCGGTGTCGGTGCTCATGCGTGGATCACGGCGGCGCTGCCACATCAGCGGCGGATGCGGGCGCGATTGACGCGGCCGCGCGGGGCGTACTTGTGGCGGGCGCCAGTGTGCGAGTCGGGCATGGCGAGCTGGCGCTTCAGGCGCGCGATCTCCTCGGCCAGTTCATCCACCGACGGACCCGGCTTGTAGCGCTTGGGAAACACCTGCCGCTGCCAGCTCTCGCCCGCGCCTTCCCAGGAGTAGTCAGTGGCAGTGGCATCGCCAACATTGCCCACCGCGGTCTCAAGACTCACGCTCTTGTTCAGATCGGTCTCCAGCCCGCTGACCGCGTTCTGCACGCCCGATTGGAACGACTGCGCCGCGCTGCGCGCTTCTTCCTGCAGCTTCTTGAGCTCGGCCAGCTCCATTTCGCGGTTGATGTCGGTCTTGACCTGGTTGACGTAGCGCTGGGCCTTGCCGATCCACTCTCCCACGGTGCGGGCGACCTTGGGCAGGCGCTCGGGGCCTAAGACCACGAGCGCCACGGTGCCGATCAGGGCGAGTTCGCCGAAGCTGAAATCGAACATCAGGAAGGCCGGGCGTCAGGCATCGGTCCGCCCACGTGCTGGGCGAAAGCCAGCACGCGACGCACGCGTCGCACGCATCCCACGGACGTGGCGGATCTCAGGACTTTTCTTTGGCCTGCACGTCGATCGTGTGGCCAGCCACCGGCTTGGGCGACTCGACCTTCTGATCGCTGCTGGCGGCAGTACCGCCTTCGGTCATGCCTTCCTTGAAGCCCTTGATCGCGCCGCCCAGGTCCTTGCCCATGTTCTTGAGCTTGCTGGTGCCAAAGACGAGAACGATCACCAGCAGAACGATCAGCCAGTGCCAAATCGAGAAACCACCCATAACGAACTCCTGAATCGTCTAGAAACGCTTCCACGGGCGCGGACCGCCCAGCACGTGAACGTGCAAGTGATAAACCTCTTGTCCGCCGTCCGGGCCGTTATTGATGACGATGCGGAATCCGTCCGTAGCGCCTTGTTCTCGTGCCAGCCGGGGTGCGAGAGCGAGCATTCTACCGAACAGGCTTTGGTGCCGCGACTCGGCGGTGATCAGGTTTTCGATATGTTCTTTGGGGATCATGAGCAGATGCACCGGTGCAGCCGGGTGAATGTCCTTGAAGACGATGAGGTCGTCGTCCTCGTGGACCTTGCTGCTGGGGATCTCGCCCTTGGCGATGCGACAAAAGATGCAGCTGTCCGTCATCGTTGTCTCCTCGTGCGGGTGCTCGTGTCGCAGTCGTCTGGTTATCGTGGCGTTGTCGTGAAGTTCTAGTGACGTCTGATGCCTCGCCGGCCCTGAGCGCGACTTTAGCCTTCGCCGCGCTCGCGGGCGTCGGCCTTGCGCGCGGCCTTTTCCTCGATGCCGGAAGTGCCCGCGCGCCGCTGCAACTCCACCAGCACCGCTTCGGGACGCAGGTTGTAGTGCGCCAGCATGACCAGGCAATGGAACCACAGGTCCGCGGTCTCGGCCACGATCCGGTCGGTGGCGCCATCCTTGGCGGCCATCACGGTCTCGGTCGCTTCTTCGCCGATCTTCTTGAGCACCCCATCGGGCGCCTTGGCCAGCAGCCGGGCCACGTAGGACGTGGCCGGATCGCCGCCGCGCCGGCTGTCGATGACGTCAGCCAGGTCGGCAAGCACGCGGTCGGTGGCGGCGTGGTCTGACGGCGGGGCGGTCATTTGCGGTAGATGAGTTCGGGGTCCTTGAGCACAGGATCCACCGTGCGCCAGGCGTCTCCCTCGAGCACACGATAAAAGCAGCTCTCTCGGCCCGTGTGGCAGGCGATGCCGCCAGCCTGCGACACAGCGTACAGCACCACATCGCCATCACAATCGAGCCGGATTGCGCGCACCGCCTGCCGGTGGCCGGACTCCTCGCCCTTGCGCCACAGCTTGTTGCGCGAGCGGGAAAAGTACACCGCCTGCCCGCTGCTGACGGTCTCGGCCAGCGCCTCCCGGTTGGCCCACGCAACCATCAGGACGCGCTGCGTCTCGGCGTCCTGTGCGATCACGGTCACCAGGCCTTGCGCGTCGAATCGCACCGCGTCCAGCCAGCCACCTTCGCTCATGCCGCGCCCCGCATCACGATGCCCCGCTCCGCCAGGTACTGCTTGGCCTGCTGCACCGTGAACTCGCCGTAGTGAAAGATCGAGGCTGCGAGCACGGCGTCGGCGCGGCCGGTCGTGATGCCTTCGGCCAGATGTTGAAGGCTGCCGACGCCCCCGGAGGCAATCACCGGCACCGGGACCGCATCGGCCACGGCGCGCGTGAGTTCCAGATCAAAGCCGGCCTTGGTGCCATCGCGGTCCATGCTGGTCAGCAGGATCTCGCCCGCACCCAGTTCGGCCACGCGGCGCGCCCACTGCACGGCATCCAGTCCCGTGCCCTTGCGGCCGCCGTGCGTGTAGACCTCCCAGCCCTTGGCCGGATCGGTCGGCGCGCGCCGGCGCGCGTCCACCGCAACGACGATGCACTGCGAGCCAAAGCGCGCGGTCGCTTCGCCCACCAGCTCAGGCGTCTGCACGGCGGCGGTGTTGATCGAGATCTTGTCGGCACCGGCATTGAGCAGCCGCCGCACATCCTCGACCTGGCGGACACCACCGCCGACGGTCAGCGGAATGAACACCTGCTCAGCCACCGCCTCGATCACGTGCAGGATGATGTCCCGCTGGTCCGACGACGCGGTGATGTCGAGGAAGGTGAGCTCATCGGCACCCTGGTCGTCATAGCGCTTGGCGATCTCGACCGGATCACCAGCGTCGCGCAGCGCGACAAAGTTGATGCCCTTGACCACGCGGCCGGCGGTCACATCGAGGCAGGGGATGATGCGTTTTGCGAGCATATTGGAGCGCTGCTCGTATACGCGATCGGCTGCGCCGATCGCACGTGCACTCGCAGCGAAAAAGTTAGAGGGCCGCCTTCGGGCGGCCGGGCGACGGCCCTTAAAAAAAGACGACGCGAGGGACAGTATCGCCCAATCGGCAGGTCATCGCCCGCGAGCGCAAGGACTGGAGCAAGCGGAAAACGATTTGACCCGGGGCGTTGAACCGCGCAGCCGGGCGCCAGCAAACGCGCGGCGCCAACATTCGACTCACTCCGTGCTCACTCGCGCGTGCCGTTGATAGAGGGCCGCCACCGGGCTGCCCCGAGGCGGCCCTCTAACTATTCCGCTTTGCGCGCACGTGCGACGGCGAAGCCATCGCGTACACGCAAAGCGCTAAGCCAGCTCGTCGGCCTTGGCCTGCGCCGCCTTGAAGTCGAGCGTGCCTTCGTACAGCGAACGGCCGAGCACGGCGCCTTCGATGCCTTCTTCCTCGACTGCGCACAGCTTTTCGATGTCGGTCAGATCGCGAATGCCGCCACTGGCCAGCACGGGGATCTTGACCGCGCGCGCCAGCTCCACGGTAGCCTCGATATTGACGCCGGTGAGCATGCCGTCGCGGCCGATGTCGGTGTACAGCACCGCATCGACACCGTAGTCCTCGAACTTCTTGGCCAGATCCACCACGTCGTGCCCGGTGAGCTTGCTCCAGCCGTCGGTGGCAACCTTGCCGCCCTTGGCGTCGAGCGCCACGACCACATGCCCGCCAAAGGCGCTACACGCGTCCTGCAGGAAGCCGGGGTTCTTCACCGCTGCGGTGCCGATCACAACGTAGCGCACGCCGTCGTCGATATAGCGCTCGATGGTGTCGAGGTCGCGCAGGCCGCCGCCCAACTGGATCGGCACGTCCTCGCCGACCGCCGCAATGATCTTGCGGATGATCGGCTCGTTGACGGGCTTGCCGGCGCGGGCACCGTTCAGATCGACGATATGCAGGCGACGTGCGCCCAGCTCGACCCAGTGCCGCGCCATGGCAACGGGGTCTTCGGAGAACACGGTGGCGTCATTCATGTCGCCCTGCCGCAGGCGCACGCAGCGCCCGTCCTTCAGGTCGATGGCCGGAATCAACAGCATCGGCAACTCATGGTGGGTCGATGGACCGGGGTAGCGGGCAGGCGAATGTGGCGAGAGAGAGGAAAAAGAGAACGGCGTGGAAGTGGGGACGGGGGACCGGGTAGCGGCGGTGAGATCGTGCGCGCGACCCGAGCGCCGGTGAGCTCAAGGGTTCCAGCGCGTGAAGTTCTCGTAGATGCGAAGGCCGGCGGCGGCGCTCTTTTCGGGGTGAAACTGCGTGGCGAAAATATTATCCCGCGCCACCACGCAGGTAAAGGTTCGTCCGTAATCGGCCGTTCCGGCGACCAGGGCGGGGTTGGCCGGGGCCACGTGGTAGCTGTGGACGAAGTAGAACCAGCTGCCATCGTCGACGCCCCGCCACAGCGCGTGGGGGAGGCACTGCCGCACCCGGTTCCAGCCCATATGAGGCACCTTGAGCCGGCCACCCTCCGGTTGCTGCATGTCCGCGTCGCGAAAACGCACCACGCCGCCGGCAAAGACACCCAGGCCGGCGGTGGTGCGGCCACTCTGGCGCGTCTCCTCCGAGTAGTCAAACAGCATCTGCTCGCCGATGCACACCGCCAGGAGCGGCTTGCTGGCGGCCGCGCGGCGCACCGCGTCCTCCAAACCCGCATCGCGCAGGTGGTGCATGCAATCGGGCATAGCGCCCTGGCCGGGGAAGACGACGCGGTCGGCGGCATCGATCTCGGCCGCCGTCGTGCAAATACGCACCATGTCCTTGCCAGCAACGTGCTCAACGGCCTTGGCGACCGAGCGCAAGTTGCCCATGCCGTAGTCGACGACGCCGATCATGGGAGCGTGATCCGTGATCCGTGATCCGTGATCTGCCGACGAAGCGAGGCCGAGCAACTGTCTGCGTCCGGTGCACTGGCTAGTGAGGAGCACATCATGAGGGTGTACGCGTTGGCGCGAGTGCGCGGATCACGGATCACGGATCACGGATCAAGGATCACGACTACAGGCTGCC
>JBIIZX010000181.1:0-6970 GCA_044346055.1 Burkholderiaceae bacterium
TCGATCTTGTCTTGCGTACACTTTGGCATCGGCGATCCTCGGTTGTCTGCAGGCCTCGTTCTCCTCTGACAACGCGCGTAAGCACGTGGCCGCTGACCTCATACTGGTGAAATATCCGGGCTAGCCCCATGTCCGATCGGATAACGGTTAGCCGCCCCTGCGCAGGCGAGGCCCGGCAGTTGACCTCGAGAGTCACTGGGCTTGCGCCTGCGCGGGAACGACCGGCCAAGTTACGTGACGGTATTGAGTGAACCCCTACGAACATCGCGTCAGGCAAGGGCCGCCCGCGCCCGCCCCGCGCCCCACGACAGCAACCGCGCGTGTGCCGGTTGCCGTTGCAGGAACGAGTCACGAAAGTCGGCCGGCACGTGATCAGCCGCGGTCCGGTGCAGCCACTCGACTGCCTTGCCGGCCCACCGCCGCGCCGCTGCAGTGGCGCCCGCCTCGTTGAGCAACTCAACCAGCGCGAGGAGCAACTCGCCGCGCCCCACACCGATCGGCTGGGCGCCTTCATCGAGCAGCGTCTGCGCCCGTGCCGTTAGCAGCAGGGCATCGCCCGGTTGGCCGCGCCGGCACAAGCAAATACCCAGTCGAAGCAGAGCGAGCATCTCGTAGCCGTGCTGCTGGCTTGCTGCGCAGGCCTCGACCTGTGCCTCCAGCGCCGCGATTTCGCCACGGGCGAACGACAGTTCGATCTGCCCCAGCACCCGATGATTCAGCAGGGTGCTCCCTGCGTTAGCCGGCGCGGCTGCTAACGCTTCGAGGTAGGGTCGCGCGTCGCGGCCCCCGACGCGCGCCAGTTCAGCTTCGAGCAGCAGCCGTACCGGCGCCAGTGTTGCGACCGCCGCCGGGGCGTGACCCAGTACCTGCCGCAGGCGCTCGGGCTGACCGAGCCAGAGACAGGCCCAGCCGCGCAACTGCTCGACCCGTTCACGCCGGGCGGCAAGTTCTGGTGCAGCCAGGCCGGCGAGCGCACTCGCGTAGTCCCGCAGCGCCTCCTCATAGCGCCCGAGGTGCTGCAGCATCAGCGCCGAGCCTACATAGTCGAGCGCGCGCAGTCCGCCGGCCACGCCGAGCCGGTCGTGCAGTTGCAAGCCGCGCCGCGCTACCTCCAGTGCGGCGCCGACCCGGCCTTGGCGGGCAACGGCCGCGCACTCGTGCGTTATTACGGTGCAGGCGTTGGCGGGCGCGCCTAGCGCCAAGTGCTCTTCGCAGGCGCGGCGTGCCACCATCTCCGCCTCGCGCAGGCGATCGTTGGCCAACAGCACCCAGGCCAGATCGCTCCTGAGTGTGGCCCGGGTCGGCGCGGTCACCGGCTCGACGTCCTCGACTTCGCGCAGGGTGGCGAGCGCCGCGGCGGCGCGGTCGGTCGCAAGCAAGCCGATGGCGAGCGTGCGCGACGCGTCGACCCGTCCGGGCGCATCGTTGCGCGCAGAGGCGAGCGCCAGGGCTTCCGCGGCCCACTCGACTGTGCGCTGACGATCGCCGCGGCTGTGCTCGGCGAAGGCTCGCCGCAGCAGATAGTCGATCCGTTGCGAGTCTTCGAGCGGCAACGCGGCGAGGCGATCAAGCGCCTGCTGCATCCGCTCGCCCAGGTCGATGTGCACCAGGCTGGAGATCAACAACATCAGTGCACCCGCCTCGGCAGCCACCTCGCCCAACGCGCGCCAACCGGCGGCAGCCAGCTCGAGAAACCGCGCTTCCTCGTCGCGCCGCGATGCCGCCAAGGCGCGCTCAGCCGCTTGCTGCCAAGCGGCTGCCGCTTGCCGGAGATCGTGCGCTGCCTCCCAGTGGGCGGCGATGCGGGCCGGCTCGCCGCCAATCTGCTGCAACTGGCCTGCCACCGCCGCATGCAAATGCCGCGCGATCGCCGCCGGCACCGACCGCAGCACAGCGTCGTACACCAGGTCATGCGCAAAGGCCTGCTCGCGCAGCACCTGTGCGGCTTCGAGTTCTCCCCACGCATCCGCCAGCTCCACCGCGCGCACACCCATCACCTCCTCGGCGAGCGCGATGCTGAAGTCGACGCCTGCAATCGCCGCCACACGCGCCAGGCTCAATGCGCGTTCGCTCAACTGCTTCAGCCGCCGCTCGATCAGCGCGCCGACGTTGATCGGTGTGGGCAGCCGGCCCTGCTGCAGCAGGCCGCTGGCCAGCCCCTGCTTGAGCGTCTCCAGCGCGTACAGCGGGTTGCCGCCGGTGTGCTTGACCAGTTGCGGCGCAAGCTGCGCGCTGTCGAGCTCGGGCAGGCCAAGCGAGTCGATCAGCTCGGCCATCTCCGCAACGTTCAGTGGTGCCAGCGGCACGACCTCGAGCGCCTGCGCCTCTTCGAGCGCGGCACGCAGCGCGGAAGCGGTGGCACTGCCCTCGCCCGGTCGCTGCGCCAGCGTCCAGCGCAGGCCGGCCAGCAAGCCATCGCCGCTCGCACACACCAGCGCCTGCAACATCTCGACGCTGGCGTCGTCGGCAAAGTGCAGGTCGTCGACGATCACGCCATCACGGGCGCTGCCCTCAGCCTGGGCCTGCGCCAGCACCGCTTCGACCGCGCCTTGCAGCAGCAGGCGCTGGCCGTCGGCGGGCAGGGGTAGCGCGGGCGCGAGCTCCGGCAGCAGGCGTGACAGTTCGGTCCGGCGCGGCGCGGGCAACTCCACGGGCGTATGCGCGAGGATGGTGCGCAGCAGCCGCGCCAAGGTGGCGTAGGGCACGCCGGCATCGCCCGGACGGCCCTGCACCGTCAGCACGCGCCGCGCGCCGGCAAACTCCGACAGCAGGCGCGTCTTGCCCAGCCCGGGCTCGCCGATCAGCAGCGACGCACGCCCGCCCTGCGCGGCCGCCTCGAGCGCGGCGAGTTCGCGGCGGCGGCCGATCATGCGCGGGGGCCGGAGCACCGTCACCGGCACCGGCAGCGGCGGCGCTGTGGCCGCCACCAGTGCGCCCGATCGTGCGGCGCGCAGGGCGCGGGCCAGCTGCTCGGTCTCGGCCGCCGGCTGCGCACCGAAGGCCGTGCGCAAGTGCCGCGCGAGCCGTTCGTACACCGCCTGCGCCTGCGCGATATCGCCGCGCAGATAGTGCAGCCGCATCAGCGTGCGGTGGTGCGCCTCGCTGCTGTTATCCGCCAGCAGCAGTTGCTCGGCCAGCCGCACGGCCGCCTCGAGGTCGCCGGATGCCTCGGCCGCGGTGATCTGCTGTGTGAGGCCGCTGGCTGCGCCGCTGCGCCGTTGCTGGCGCGCGTGCGCAAGCCACTCGGCAAAGTCGTCGCAGTCATCGAAGCTGAGGTCGCCCAGCAGCGCACCGGCGGCGTCCGTCAGCACGTCGACCTCGACACCGGCGGCGATCGACAGCGCAGCGTCGCCGTCGATCAGCGTGGCGCCGTAGTTCTTCCTGAAGCGCGCGATCTGCTGACGCAGTGCCTGACGCGGGTTGTCGGACTCCGGCCACAGCAGAACGGCGGCGCGGGCGCGCGTGACGCCGGGCTCAAGCGCCACCAAGGCGAGCAGGCCGGCGGCGCGGCGCTCCAGGGACTTGAGTTCGGTGCCGATCTGCAGCACGGGGTCGCCGAGCAGACGCACGCGGGTCGCGGCGGTGCCGTCGGCGGCGCTTGAAGCAGTGCGGGCGGCAACGCTTGAAACAGCGCGGGCGGCAGCATGTGACGTTGGCATAGGCGGATGATCGCGGGGCATCATCGGTCAGCGCAAGGACCGATGGCGCTCCTGCCGATAGTGGTGCGAACGTCGCCGACGCCGCCGACGCAGCGCGCACTGGCGAGGCAAGGCACACGTACCGGCGCCGCGAACTGCGCTTCGCCTACGGCCGGGCAGGTGTTGTCACATTCGGCCACGTCTGGCGCAAGCGACAACAACATGTCCGACCAAGCCAGGTTGGCAACAGGCGCCGTCGGCGTACGACCCGAGGTCATCAGAAGTTGAACCGTCGCACGAGAACATCGACGCACGGCCCGACGTAGGGCGGCTCGCAGGCCACCGAAGTAGCGCTGCCGAGCGTGCCGCGCAGGTCGCCTATGTACGTCAGGGTGCCCGTCGGGTTGATCGACAGCCCGTTGACGGACGAACTCGCGAACGGTGCGCCGACGGTGACCACGCCGGTCTGCTGGCCATTCGCGTCCAGGCGGTAGACAATGCCCTTCTCGGCCGTGCCGACGAAGACCTCGCCCGTGCTGTTGACCGCAATCTCGCCGATCTCCTGGTTCAGTGAGTTCGACAGGCGTGTACCCCAGCCACCCGTGCCGTTGCCCGCAAACCGTCTGACCAGAATATTGGCGCTGTTGGACGAACTGGACTCGACCGACGCCTGCGCCGTATAGGCATTCCCGGCAGCATCGAGCGTGAGCGCGATGCGACGATCAAACCGACGACGCAGAACGCCGCCCAGGATGTGCTGCTGCAAAACGGCACCATTCGCGCCGCTGACCTTGACCAGGGCCGGGCACGAGATGCCGCCGAAGCCGTCACCAGTAGGGCACTTGCCGAAGGCGACGCTAGTCAGCAGCCCCGCGGCCCAGATGTCGCCAGCCGCATCGACCGCCAAGCGCACGATGGAGATGCTGCCGTTGAAGTCCACCGTGGTCAGCGGTGTAGCCACGCCGGTGCTGCTGTAGCGAATGAGCTTGCTGCCGTCGGCTACAACCCAGCCGCCACCTGGTGTGGGTGCCGCCGCGCTGATCTGTGCGTCGCATAGATTGAATGGCGGAACGACAGTCAGTTGCGCCGTCCACGTTGGCGTGGTGGAGATAGACGAGCCCAGCAACGAGCTGACGCGCTGGCCGAACGCGGCCAGCCGGCAGTCCGATAGCGTCGCCAGCACCTGGCCATTGCCGTCAAAGCCCAACAGCCCGGCGCCACCGCCGGCCGGTATGCCGGACGAGATGACGCCGTTGGCAGCGACGATCCCCAGGCCGTAGACCCTGTTGCCCGACGTGTTGCCCTCGAAACCGAAGGCGCTGCGGCCGTTGTTGAAGCTGATCACGTTCAGCAGCTTGTCGTCGCCCGGGCGGGCAAGCGTTCTTTCACCAAGCGGCGCCGACGGCGGCGCGATCACGATGGCCGGGCCCACAGTCACGTTGTTGGATGGGTCGCCGCCACAAAGAATCGCGCGAACCGTGTCGTAGTCCGCGCCAGGGGTACCCATGTACACCTGAGTGCTGCCATCGCTGCAACGGATCACCCCGGCTCGCGGAACGTTGCCGGGCTGCGGCGACAGCCGACGAACCTGCTGCGCCGACCGCTGCACGGCAAGCGCCGCCGAACGCAGGCCGTATTCGACCTCCACGTCGGGCTTGAGCAGGCCGCCGGCAAAGTCGAGGCGGTAGAAGCCGCCGGCCACTGGCTGGAACGAAGCGAAGTCATCGGCGAACGGCGCGCCGCCGCTGGGCAGCGCCGGCGCAGCCACCGGCGTGAAGGTGACCACGGTGTCGGCGGTGAAGGCGTTGGGCGGGAATATGGCGCGCACCTTGCCGTCGGGGCTCGTGACGGTGCCACCAGCGGTCGCACTGACCGGCGTGCCGGCGGCGTTGACCGTGAGTGCGGCACCGCCACTGGTGATGCTGCCGGCACTGTTGCCGGCGCGCGCGGCCAGCTGCAATCCATTGGCAGTCTGCGGCACGTTGGTGAGCGTCAGCGTGGTGGTGGTGGCGCCGGCGATGGTCGCGCCCGCCAACGCGCCGCTGCCGGCACCATCAGCGAGATCGGCACCACCGGCAATCAGCCACTGCACCGTGGGTGTGGGCGTGCCGCCGACGGCCACGGTGAAGGTGGTGCTGCCGCCGGCACTGAGCGTGGCGGCCGCGGGTTGGGTGGTGATGGTGGGGACGACTGTCAGTGCATTGACGGTGAGCACCGCTGCACCGCTGGTGACGCTGCCGGCGCTGTTGCTCACCACGACGCTGAATGAAGCGGCGTTGTCGGCCAGGGTGGCGGCCGCGAGCGTGTAGGTGGCGGCGGTGGCGCCGGCAATGGTGCTGCCGTTGCGGCGCCACTCGTAGCTCAACGGGGCGGTCCCAGCCGCGACCACGGTGAAGCTCGCGCCCTGGCCCTCAGTGACCGCAGTGGCCACAGGTGACGTGGTGATGGTGGGGGCGATCGCCGCTGCAGGTGCAGCCGGGGGGATGGGGTCGTCATTGCCGCCGCAGCCGGCGAGTGCGGTGAGCAGGCCGGCCAGCGCCGCAGCAGCAAGCAGGCGCGTAAGGCGTAACGGTGTGGTGTTCATGATGGTTCCTCTGGGGATTTTCGGATTCACTTGGATCTAGCGTCGACGCAGCGGCGGCTCAATTGCTCGGCGCGGCCGGTGGCGGCGGCGGCGGCGGCGGAAGGGTCGGTTCGGTGAACGGCTGCGGCGCGTGGATCACCTTGATCACGGTGTTCTCCTGCACGTTGCCCACGGTGCGGTTCCAGGTCTTGGTCAGAAGCGTGGCGCCGTTGAGCGGCAGGTCGGTCTGGCCGAACTCGAAGTTCGCGCCGCGCGACAGCCCTTCGACCTCGAATTTGCTTTCGGCGTGTGCCTGCAGGAACGCGTCGGTCCATACGGGCTTCGGGCCGTAGCGCAGCGAGCCAACGCCGCAACCGTCCACCGTCCAGGCTTCGCCGGTGTTGCCCAGCGTGAGGCCGAGCTTCGCGAAGTTGGGCCGGCCGCTGGCTCCGGGTGCGAAGCCGAATGTCGCGCTCAGGGTGGAGCCGCCGCGCGCGGTGTTGCTGGCGCTGCCGCAGGAGGGCGGGGTGACGGTGAAGGAGTCGTTGACCAGCGGCGCGCTGCCTCCCGCTGGCAGGGCTGGTGCGTCATCCACGGCCTGCCCGAGGTACACGCCCGGGCTGTAGTCGTTGATGCGCGCGCTGACCTTGCTGGTGGCATTCACCGCACCAGGGATGCCGGTGACGGTGAGGGTCGAGTCGAACTCGATCTTGAAGCGGTAGCAGGCGCGGATGCGCTCGTCCACCTTGAGGTAGGTCGTGTCGCTCAG
>JBIIZX010000182.1:0-6946 GCA_044346055.1 Burkholderiaceae bacterium
CTCGCTGGCGGTGCGGCAGTACTACGGGCATCCGACCAACCAGTTCTGGCATTTGTTGAGCTGCGCGCTAATCGAGCCGCTGGTGCAGCTTCCCTACCGCGTGCGCCTGGCGCGGCTGACAGCGCGCGGGCTGGGCCTGTGGGACGTTCTGCAGGCCTGCGAGCGGCAGGGCAGCCTCGATGCGGCCATTCGTAATCCCAGCCACAACGACTTTACGCGGCTGCGCGATCTCGCGCCGCAGGTGCAGGCCGTGCTGTTCAATGGCGGCAGCGCCGGCCGCCAGGCGGAGCAGCTAGCCGCGGCTGGCTTCACGGTGACGGTGCTGCCTTCCAGCAGTGCCGCCCATGCGGGCCGCAGCTTCGCGCAAAAGCTGGCACTCTGGCGCCCGGCCGTGCGCAGCGCGCTCGGCTGACCGGCCGAATCAAAATTGGGGCCCTTGGCGCCTCAAGTTCGGCATCTTCACGAGCGCTCGCCTAAGGCACAATGCGGCCGCGAGGCTGGGCCTTGCGGCCGGCCTGTTTTTGCTCTCCTTGTCGCCAATGTCCAAAGACCTCCGAACCCTGTTTGCCAACGCCAAGCGGCCTGGTGCTGGAGGTGGTTCGGCACAACGCCGCGCGGATTGCCGCAAGGTGCTGGAGGCGAGCTGGTCGCCGGCGTGGACGGTACTGCGCGACCGGACGTCCAGGCTGGTGGCCGAGGCACTCGGCGCCACCGCCAAGGACACGAGTGACCAGGCGTTGTCGCTCACCGCCAAGAAGGTGCTGGCGCTCGACCGCCAGATCCTGGAGCGCTTTGAGCCTGCACTGCGCGAGCAGCTGAAGCAGGCGCTGGATGACTTTGTCAACCAGCGAGGTGTTGACAAGCCGAGCGTGAAAGGTCAGCTCGATTCCTTGAGTCTGGTGGACTACGGCGAGATGGAGCTGGCCACGCTGGTGGAGGCTGCGGCATCGCGCGCGCTCAACAGTGTTGACGATGAATACACGAGCGTGAAGCTGCGCATCGCCAACCTGGTCCGCGATCCGGAGATCAGGGAAGCCGAATCACCCTTCCGGCCGGCGCTGTTCTTCAAGGCGCTGCATCAGTCGATCGAGGGCCTGAAAGTCCTGAACGACGACGAGCTGGTGCAGATCCTGCCGCTGTTCGACGGCCCGCTGACCAAGGCGCTGATCGACGTTTACAAGGAACTCGACCGCTTTTTGCAGGGGCAGGGCTACAGCGCCGACATTGCACGTCCCACGGTGTGGCGCAACACCACGCGCGGCCGCCTGACGCAGGGCGCTGCAACCGGTACCGGCGCCGGGACCGGCACGGGTGGCGCCGGCAACGCGCAGGCCGCGGGCGGTGAAGGGGGTGGCGTGCTTGGCCGCAACGCCGAGCAGATTCTGCAGGCGCTGTATCAGCGCCTGAACCTGGGCGGGCCGATCACGCCCGTGAGCGGCGGATTTCCGGGCATGGCGGGCCTGCCGAACATGGGCGGGCTGCCGGCCATCAACCCCAACGTGCTGCCGAGCATGCCGGTGACGTCGCCGCTGGCGACGATGCTCTTTGGCGGCGGCATGCCGGCGGGTGGTGTCGCCGTCCAAGGTGGTGATGCTGGCGTGGCTGGCATGGCCGGCGTGGCCAGTGGAGCTGCTGGCTATGGCGGCGTCGGCAGCGGTGCTGTCGGTGAGGGGCCGATCGTGATGGGCGGGACCCACACGGTCGTCAGCGTCGATCTGCTGAACGCCATTAACGACATCCAGAAGCTCGGCGCCATGGCGCTGACCGCCGTGCAGCAGGGCCAGCCGGCGCCGGATGCCTCGATCGACAACACCAAGCTGCGCAGCAAGCTGGTGGAAAAAGCGCCGGAGCAGGTCGACAAGCTCACGATCGAGATCGTTGGCCTGCTGTTCGAGCGCATCAACCAGGACCGGCACGTGCCCGCGCCGATCAAGGAACTGCTGCAGCGCCTGCAGTTCCCGATGATCAAGGTCGCACTGACCGATCCTGAACTGTTCGTCTCGCCCGATCAGGCGGCGCGCACTCTGATCGACCGCATTGCCAGCACCTCGATCGGCTGGACCAGCGAAGGTGACGAGAACCTGCGTTATCTGGCCGAGGTGCGCAAGGCCGTGCAAACGGTGCTGTCATCGCAGGAAACAGGCTTGGTGCCCTTCGAGCAGGCGCGCGAGACTTTTGAGCTGTACCTGCTGGACGAGCGCACGCGTGACGATGCTCCGGTGGCGCGTGCAAAGCGCGCTCTGGCAGACGTTGAGAACCGCGAGGTGATGGCCATTAACGCCACCATCCAGGTGCGCACACTGTTTGACGGCCTGCAGATCGAGTCTTACCTGCGCGAGTTCTTGGTCGAGACCTGGGTGCGCGTGATGGTCGCGAGCCAGTTGCGCAGCAAGGCAGATCCGAAGGCGATGCACCGCTACATGGTGATCGTGCCGGATCTGGTGTGGAGCGTGCAGCCCAAGCTCAATCCGGAGGAGCGCAAGCGCCTTGTGCACACCATTCCGCCCGTGCTTTCGGTGCTGCGCGAGGGCCTGGCGCTGATCGAGTGGCCCAAGGAGCGCATGCAGGAGTTCTTCGGCCGCCTCATGAACTCGCACGCCCAGGCGGTCAAGGCGCTCGAACTGGCTCATGGCAATCCGGGCGTGGCCGCGCAGCCGGCGGCCGACAAGATGATCCGCAGCCGCTTGGACGGCTTCGAGTTCGACCTGACCAAGCCGGCCGGACCCGAGCAGGAACCGGTGCGCGTGAACGACGATGTCGTGAAGCAGGCGCTGGCGGCCAGCAATGCGGACGTCAACCATCTGGCCATGCCGGTGAGCGAGCCGGACGATGGCGTTTCCACCGCGATCGAGATGATCACCGACGAGGAACTGGACGAGGTCATCAACGGCTTCAAGCGCGGGGACTGGTTCAACCTCCGGATGGGCGACGTCACTGAGCGCGCGCGCCTGCGCTGGATCAGCCCGCGCCAGACGCTCTACCTGTTCACTCCCGCCGACGGGCGGCAGGCGCATTCGATCGCGCCCGATGCACTGCGCGAGTACCTGCGACGGCGCGAATTGTTGCCGGTGGAAGCCGAGCCACTGTTCGAGCGGCTGTTGCGCGGCGTGGCCAATGAATTGCAACATTCGGCGTCGGCATCGTGATGGCCGCCCGCGCAGCGCGTGATCGGCTGCCTGCCGGGCAGCGCCGCAGTGCGCGCGGCGTGACTGTGTCCGAGACCGATGGCGTGCGGTACCTGCATTTTGGCAGCGTGTGGGTGCAGGGCGCGATGCGCGTTGCGCGCCCGTTTGCGCTGGAGTTGCAGTACCAGCAGCAGATGATGGCACTCGGCCTCATCGTGCCGGCACCGCGCCGCATCCTGCAGCTTGGCCTCGGTGCGGCGGCGCTGACCAAGTTCTGCTGGCGCCATGTGCCTTCCGCCCAGGTGACCGCGGTCGAGCTGTCGGAGGAGGTGGTGCGCACCGCGCGCCAGTCATTCCGCCTGCCCGAGGATGATGCGCGCTTGAGCGTGGTGATCGAGGACGCCCGCCGCTTCGTCGAGACCGCGCGCGAGCGCTTTGACTGGCTGCAGGTCGATCTGTACGACGCCGCCGCGCGCGGACCGGTGTATGACGATGTCTCGTTCTATCGGGCCTGCCGCCGCGTGCTGTCAGCCCCGGGGGTGGCCGCGTTCAATCTCTTTGGCCGCTCGTTTGAGCCCAGCTTTGCGGCGATCGCCGCCGCCTTTGATGACAAGGTGCTCCTGCTGCCCCAGGCCGACGGCGGCAACCGCATCGCACTGGCCTATCGCGGCCCACGCCTGAAGCTCGAGCTGCGAACCCTGCGCGCCCGCGCCGACCGGCTGCTCGACACCTGGCGCCTGCCCGCGCACCAATGGATTGCGGGCCTTTATGCAGAAAATGGACTGGAAGGCGCGGTCGAGCTTCATTGATCGACTGGACACGCACCCGACAAGTATTGTCCCCTTGACACATAGGTTCGTAACGGTAGAGTCCAAACAATTGCCGGGCCTGAGAATTTTTCCCGGTCACCCAGTCCTTGATGTCATCGCCATTTCCCCCCAGTTCCACCCGTAGCAGCGGCGGCCTGCCCTATGTGTCCGCCATGCAGTCGGCGGCGCTGCTGCGCTCGGGCGCGGCCATCGCCACGGAACTGATCGGCGTTGCGTTCGGGCCGATCACGAAGGCGGTGTTTGACGACCTGTCATCGCGCTGGGACTTCGAGCCGCCCGTGATCATGGTGCGCCGGCTCATCAACGACCAGTTGCTCGAACTGCGCGGCGCCTTCATGCAGCACCTGAAGCAGCGCCAGGACGACGTCCTGCAGGAAGCGCTGACGGCGCCCGTCTATGGCGGACCGCAGGTGGTCGAGGAGCAGATGTCGCTGATGGACGCCAACACGGTGCGTACGCGCACGGTCGCTTCGAAGACCGGCAGCCGCATCGCCGGCAAGGTCGAGGATCAGCTGCGCTCGCTGCACGTGATCATGCGCTTCCTCACAGGCAAGCAGCAGCTTTCGATCGCGCTCAATCCCTATGGCCCCGATGTGTTCGTGCAGGCACTGCTGGAGGCCGGCGAGGAGCTGGGCCTGAATGAAGAAGCCTGGGAGTTTTATCTGCGCGCCTTCGAGGCGCCTTTGGGCGAGGAGATCGCGCGCATCCACGACGCGCTGCTGGATCACTTCAATCGCCATGGCTTTGATGCCCGCGTGATCAGGCGCGAGATCGCCGCGCGCCAGTCGGCCGAGCGCGCTGCGCAGGCAGCACAGCAGCAGTCGGCGCAGCAGTCGGCACAGCAGTCGGCACAGCACTCGGAGCGTCCGGGCGGCGGCCATGGCGTCGGCGGCTACGTCGATGACAGCGGCTTTGCCTCGACTGTTCCGGGTGGCGTGGCCGGCCCGAACATGGTGCCGCTGAACACCCAGCCAGGGGGACCAAGCGGCAACGCAGCGGGTGCAGGCGCAGCAGGTAAGGCCGGCGCCATGCGCTTTGATGCGCCGCGCGCTGATCCCAACCTTGTGCTCGGCAGCCTCGTGTCGCGCCTGCAGGCCGATGCACACGGTCTGCCAATGCCGGCGCTGCCACGCAATTCGCCGCCCGAAGCGGCGCTGCTCAACGCCGTCAATGAGGTCCAGCAGCTCGGCCTGCAGGGGCTGGCGGGTGCGTCGCTGTCCAGTGAGCAGACCGGCGCCGAGGCCGTGTGGCGCGGACACCTGATCGAAAAGTCCACCCGCACGGTGGACAAGCTCACCATCGAACTGGTGGGCATGCTGTTCGATCACGTGATGCAGGACTCGCAGGTGCCCTCGGAGATCAAGGCGCTGCTGTCGCGCCTGCAGTTTCCAGTGCTGAAGGCCGCACTGCTCGACGCCGACTTCTTTGCCGCCAGCTCGCACCCGGCACGCCGGCTCATTGACCGCGTGGCCAGCACGTCGATCGGCTGGGAGCCGTATGGCGACGAGAACGATCGCTATCGACTCGAAATCGAGCGCATCGTCAGGGAAGTGCTGGGTCGCTTTGACAAGGACATCGCGGTCTTTGAAAAGCTGCAACAGGAGTTCGAGGCCTTTTTAGGTGAAATGGGCCCGCGCGAGACCGATCCAGTGGCGCGCGCCAAGCGCGCGCTTGAAGAAGCCGAGAAGCGCGAGGTCCTGGTCATCAACACCACCATCCAGGTGCGGCGCGCCTTCGAGAAGGTGGAACTGGAGCCCTACCTGCGCGACTACCTCGTCGGCCCCTGGGTGCACGTGCTGGTGGCCGCCACCTTGCGCGACGGTGAGACGCCAGGCTTTTCCAAGCGGTTTCGCGAGGCGATCCACGATCTGGTCTGGAGCGTACTGCCCAAGGCCAATAACGAGGACCGCAAGCGCCTGACCCAGCTGATCCCCAACCTGATCCGCGTGCTGCGCGATGGCATGGCGCTGACGCGCATGGCCGAGCACGAGCAGCAGACCTTCCTGCGCCAGCTCATGGAAAGCCACGCGATGGCCGTGAAGCCGGTGGACCAGGCGACCTACATCAAGAGCTCGCTCGTCACCAGCGAGGTCAAGGCGCGCATCGAGGGCTTGCAGATCACCGGCACGCATCCGATCACCACCGTGGCCGGCGGCATCCGTGTATCGAACGAAGCAGTGCTGCGGGCCGCGCAGGAGTTCAATGCCGACGTGCATCTGGCCGAGCAGGTCACCGACATCGGCAACCTCGACCGCGTGGAAGAGGCGCAAATGGACGAGCAGATCGGCAGCTGGCAGCGTGGCACCTGGTTCGACCTGTGGGACGGCAACAAGATGATCCGCGTGCGGCTGCGCTGGATCAGCCCGCTGCGCACGCTGTTCCTGTTCTCGGCCAATGACGAGAAGGACGCGCACGTGCTGCCGCCCAACGTCATCAAGAGCTATATCAAGCGCGGCTACATCACGCCGATCGAGACCATGGTGCTGACCCGCCGTGCCGTCGATCACGTGGTGGGCGAGTTCGAGCGGCGACCCAATTTCGCGCAGGAACTTGCCTCGCGCTTCACGCCGGCCTAGTGTTGCCAGCACCGTGAACGCCCCTGAGAAGAAGGTCGCCGAGCACCAGCCGCATCCCAAGGGGCGGCTGTCGCTGTCCTGGGTCGTCAAGCAACTCGTCTACGACGGGCTGATGGACCGCAAGGTCGCCGAGCGTGTGCTGTCGGTGAGGTCGCGCGACACGCAGATCCATCCGCTGGCGCTGCTGGCGGAGATGAACCTGCGTACGCCGGACACTGCCCGCGAGCTGCTGGACATTGAGCGGCTCACGCAGTGGCTGGCCGACAAGAGCGGCCTGGCCTATCAGCACATCGACCCGTTGCGGGTGGACTTTGCGCGCGTGGTGGACCTGTTCTCCTCGAACTACGCCACCAGCCACGCCATCCTGCCCCTGGCCATCCATGGCGCGGAGGTGGTGGTCGCCACCTGCGAGCCG
>JBIIZX010000318.1:0-4658 GCA_044346055.1 Burkholderiaceae bacterium
GAAGGCCGCCACCGCGCGGTCGACTGCGACCACGTCGACATCCAGATGCGTCACCAGTCGCAGCCGAGGCTGGTAGCCCAGGATCAGGATGCCTTGCGTGGTCATGAAGTCGCTCAAGGCGCCCACGCGTCCGGCGGGCAGATCGACGAACACCATGTTGGTGTGCGGACCATCGACCTTGATTGCCTCGATCTGGCGCAGGCCAGCGGCCAGGTGCTGCGCCTTTTCGTGATCCTCGGCCAGCCGCTCGACGTGATGCTCCAGCGCATGCAGGCCGGCTGCCGCGAGCACGCCCGCCTGCCGCATGCCGCCGCCCAGCATCTTGCGCGGGCGCTTGGCAAGGTCGATGAACTCCTTGCGGCCGACGAGCACCGCACCGGCAGGGCAGCCGAGCCCCTTGCTCAGGCAGATCGTAACCGAGTCGAACCCCTGCGCCACGGCACTCGGCTCGACCCCAAGCCCGACCGCTGCGTTGAACAGCCGCGCGCCATCGAGATGTGTCGCCAGGCTCTTGCCATGTGCGAACTCGGTCAGTTCACGGCACACCGCGAGCGGCACGATCTTGCCGCCAATGGTGTTCTCCAGACACAACAGCCGCGTGCGTGCGTAATGCGGGTCGTCCATCTTGATCGCGGCTGCCACCTTTGCCAGGGGCAGCGATCCATCGGGCGCATGCTCGATCGGCTGCGGCTGGATCGAGCCGAGCACGGCCGCGCCGCCGCCCTCGTACTTGTAGCAATGCGCGTTCTGGCCGGCGATGTACTCGTCGCCGCGCTGGCAGTGCGTCATCAACGCCGTCAGGTTGCTCTGCGTGGCTGTGGGCAGGTACAGCCCGGCTTCGAAGCCCAGCCGCTCGGCGAGCACGGCCTGCAAGCGGTTGACAGTAGGATCGTCGCCGAACACGTCATCACCGACCTCGGCCGCCGCCATCGCGGCCCGCATTGCGGCCGTGGGGCGCGTGACGGTGTCGCTGCGCAGGTCAATCACGTCATTCGACATCAAACCCATCCTCCACCTGCTCCGCCGCACGCAACACCGCCCTCGCCTTGGCCTCGGTCTCTCGATACTCGGACTCGGCCACGGAGTCGGCCACGATCCCCGCCGCCGCCTGCGCGTACAGCACGTTGTCCTTGATGACGCCGGTTCGGATGGCGATCGCCAGGTCCATGTCGCCGGCAAAGCTCAAGTAGCCCACCGCACCGCCGTAGATGCCGCGCTTGGTCGGCTCGATCTCGTCGATGATCTGCATCGCGCGCACCTTGGGCGCGCCGCTGAGCGTGCCGGCCGGAAACGTGGCGCGCAGCACATCCAGGTTGGTGAGACCCGGCTTGAGCCGGCCTTCGACGTGGCTCACCAGGTGCATCACATGCGAGTAGCGCTCGATCACGTACTGCTCGGACACCGACACGCTGCCGATCTCGGCAATGCGGCCGATGTCGTTGCGCGCCAGGTCGATCAGCATCAGGTGCTCGGCGCGCTCCTTGGGATCGGCTTGCAGTTCCTCGGCAAGAGCCGCGTCCTGTTCCGGCGTGCCGCCGCGCGGCCGCGTGCCGGCAATGGGGCGGATGGCGACCGTGCGACCCTGCGGTCCCTGCTCGCTGCGCACCAGGATCTCGGGCGAGGCACCGACCACCTGTGCCTCGCCAAAGTCGTAGAAGTACATGTAGGGCGACGGGTTGAGCGTGCGCAGCGCGCGATAAAGCGACAGCGGTGCATCGGCAAACTGCTTGCAGATGCGCTGGCCGATCTGCACCTGCATCACGTCGCCGGCGGCAATGTATTCCTTGCAGCGCGCCACCGCCGCCAGATAGGCCTCGTGGCTGAACTCGCGCGTCTCAGGCCGGCGCAGGCTGGCGCGTGTGTGCGGCGGCTCCACATGCCGGTGCAGGCGTGTGCGCAGCTCGCGCAGCCGCTCGCGCGCGCGGCCAAAGCCCTCGGGCGAGCTGGCATCGGCATAGACGATCAGGTACGTGCGGCCCGACAGGTTGTCGATGACCGCCAGCTCCTCAGTCAGCAGAAGGTGAATGTCGGGCAGACCCAGGTCGTCACGCTTGGGGCGCGCCAGCTTCTGCTCGATCAGGCGCACCGTGTCATAGCCGAAGTAGCCGGCCAGCCCGCCACAAAAACGCGGCAAACCGGGCCGCAGCGCGACCTTGAACTGCGCGAGAAAGCACTCGATGAAGGCGAGCGGATCGCCCTCGTGCGTCTTGACCACGTTGCCGTCGGTCACGACCTGCGTGCGATGCGGTTCGCCCACCGTTGCATCGCCAATCACGGTGCGCAGGGCGGTGCGGGCCGGCAGGCCGATGAACGAGTAACGGCCAAAGCGCTCGCCACCGACCACGGATTCGAGCAGGAAGGAATTGCGCCCGTCGCCCTGGCTCTTGACGAGCTTCAGGTAGAGCGACAGCGGTGTGTCGAGGTCGGAAAACGACTCCGCGATCAGCGGGATCCGGTTGTAGCCGGCAGCGGCCAGTGCCTTGAATTCCAGTTCGGTCATGAATCACCCCGGGACGGGCGCAGGCGGGCTGCGCTTGGGTGTTTGCAACATGGCTGCATGGTTGCGATCAGCGCAATCAGCACGATGTGCGCAGTGAACGCGGGCAGCCCCTTCAGCGGGTGGCGGCGGAAATGGCGTTCAGCGACGCCAGAACCAGACCCCCTGGGCATGCCATCCGGCATCCCAGCGCGGCCACGCCTGCGAGGCGCGGTTGCCGCGGGTCGAACGGTTGAAGGTGCAGTGACTCATTGGTTGGATTGGGCTTTGCCGGGCAGCGCGGCGAGGGTGATCGCGGCCGCCCGTGAGAGCGAAGGGACTATAGCATCGGCCCTCGCGCCGGCATCCAATGACGACAGATGATGGACGCTGGCGCCTTCGTTGTACCCCGTTTCCACCAGCACCACGGGGCAGCCGGCCGCGTGCGCGGCCAATGCGTCGTTGATCGAGTCGCCGATCATCAGGCAATCGGCCGAGGCGAGCTGCAATCGGCGGCAGGCTTCCAGCAGCAGGGCCGGATGGGGCTTTCTTTCGGGCACGTCATCGCCGGCCACGGTGGCCGTGAAAAACGGCGCCAGATGCACCCGCGCGAGCAGCGGCACCGTGAACTCGCGCGGCTTGTTGGTGACGCAGGCCAGTCGCAGGCCGGCCGCGCGCAACTGCTGCAGCGCCTGCGGCACGCCGGCAAAGACGATCGAGCGTTCGCCATTGACCGCGTGATAGTGCGAAAAGAACAGCGCCCGGCCGCGCGCAAAGTCGTGCTCGCTGGCGCGGCCCGCCAGGTCATCGGTCAAGGCGCGATGCACCAGCACATCGGCCCCCTTGCCCACGTAGGCCGCCACCCGCTCGAGCGACAGCGGCACCATGGCCAGATCGGCACGCATGCGATTGACCGCCTCGGCCAGGTCGGGGGCGGTGTCCATCAGCGTGCCGTCGAGATCGATCAGCACACCGCGCCATGCATGCACAGGCAGCGACATTGCGACCACTGCTGCTAAGGCCGGCGCGCCAGGAAGTCGATCTCCACCAGCGCGCTGCGCGCCAGCGCTGTGACTCCAATGCAGGTCCGCGCCGGCAGGCGCGCGGGCGGGAAGTAGCCGCGATAGGCCGTGTTGAAGGCGGCGTAGTCGCGCTCGAACTCGGTGAGATAGGCGCGCGCGCACAGCACGTGCGGCAGATCGAGCCCCACGCCGGCCAGCACCAGAGACAGGTTGTCGAGCACGCGGCGGGTCTGCGCCTCGATGCCTTCTGGCAGCGGACGACTGTCGTCATCGGGCCAGGTGGGCATCTGGCCGGTGATGAACACCCAGCCATCGGCCTCGGTCGCATGCGAAAACGGCGCCACCGGCTGCGGCGCACCCGCAACCATGAAAAACTGCGCGGCGCTCATCGGGTGGGTTCTGAACGGATCACGCGCCGCCCCAGGTTTCCTTGTCTTGCTGCGCCCGCGCGCGCACTGCGTCCTCCCGCCCCAGCTGCACTTCGCGCTTGAGCGATTCGATCACGCGCGCATAACCCTCGCGGCTCTTGGCGCCGAACACAGCGCTGCCCGCGACAAAGGTGTCGGCGCCGGCGGCTGCGGTCTGGCGAATGTTCTCGACCTTCACCCCGCCATCGATCTCCAGCAGGATCTGCTGCCCGGTGGACTGCCGCCACGCGTCAATGCGCGCGCGTGCTGCCGCCAGCTTGGGCAGTGCACTGTCGATGAACGACTGGCCGCCATAGCCAGGGTTGACCGACATGAGCAGCACCAGGTCGAGCTTGTCCATCACATGGTCCAACCAGTCGAGCGGGGTGGCCGGATTGAACACGAGCCCCGCCTTGCAGCCCTGGTCACGGATCAGCGCCAGCGTGCGGTGCACATGGCGCGAGGCCTCTGGATGAAAGCTGATCACATTGGCACCGGCCTTGGCGAACTGCGGCACCAGCGCATCCACCGGCTCGACCATCAGGTGCACATCGATCGGCACCGATACATGCGGCCTGATCGCCTCACACACGAGCGGGCCGACACTGAGGTTGGGAACGTAATGGTTGTCCATCACGTCGAAGTGAATCCAGTCGGCGCCGGCGGCGACGACGTCACGAACCTCGTCGCCAAGTCGCGCGAAGTCGGCCGACAGGATGCTGGGGGCGATGCGACAATCCATGCGCGTTGTCC
>JBIIZX010000183.1:0-6853 GCA_044346055.1 Burkholderiaceae bacterium
CTGCGTGCCGAACTTGCTCCCCGCATTCATACGTTGCGCGCGCGCGGCGTACAGCCGGGTCTCGCCGTGATCCTGGTCGGCGACGATCCTGCCTCCGCTGTCTACGTGCGCAACAAGGTCAAGGCCTGCGAGGACACGGGCATTCACTCGGTGTTCGAGCATCTGCCGGCCAGCATCAGCGAAGCGCATCTGCTCAGCTGCGTTCATGCGCTGAACGAAGACGCGCGCGTGCACGGCATCCTGGTGCAGATGCCGCTGCCCAAGCCGCTGGATGGTCAGAAGGTGGTGGAAGCCATTGCCTTCGACAAGGACGTTGACGGCTTGCATGCCATGAATGCCGGCCTCACCCTCATGGGCCAGCCGCACTTTCGCTCCTGCACGCCCTATGGCGTGATGAAGATGCTGGAGTCGGCCGGTGTCGATCCGGCCGGCAAGCATGCCGTGGTGATCGGCCGCTCCAACATGGTCGGCAAACCGATGGCTATGCTGCTGCTGGCGTCCAACGCCACGGTCACCATGTGCCACAGCGCGACCCGGGATCTGGCAGCGATCACGCGCCAGGCCGACATCCTGATCGCTGCGGCTGGAAGGCAAAATCTCGTGACGGCCGAGATGGTGAAGCCCGGGGTGGTGGTGATCGACGTTGGCACCAACCGCACCTCCGCCGGCAAGCTGGCAGGCGACGTGGACTTTGATGGCGTGCAGGCGGTGGCAGGCTGGATCTCACCGGTGCCCGGCGGCGTCGGGCCGATGACCATCACCATGCTGCTCGTCAACACGGTGGAGGCGGCCGAGCGCGCCGCCGCGCTCGGCGCGGCCCACCATGCTGCTGGCGCCGCAAGCGGAGGACGCTGAATGCCACTTGATGCCCAACCCAATCCGCTGCTTCAGCTGGCCGGCCTTGCGCAGTTCGACGCCATTGGGCCCAGCCACATCACGCCGGCGATCGACACCCTGCTGTCCGAATGCCGGCGCACGATGGCGCAGGTCACAAGCAGCGCCAGCGCGCCGGACTGGGGCAACGTGGTCGAGCCGCTGGACGATGCGATCGAGCGCCTTGGCCGCGCCTGGGGCACGGTGTCGCACATGAACGCGGTGGTCGACACGCCGCCGCTGCGCGAGCAGTACAACATCAACCAGCCCAAGCTCACGGCGTTCTGGACCGAGTTGTCGCAGAACGAGGCGCTGTACGCGCGCTACAAGGCGATCGCAGTGCGGGCCGACTTCAGCGGCTGGACGGCAGCGCGGCGCCGTGTGATCGACAACGAGCTGCGCGATTTTCGCCTGGGCGGCGCCGATCTGCCGGGGCGCGACAAAGAGCGGCTGAAGGAGATCCGCGAGCGGCTTTCGCAGCTGTCGACGCGTTTTGCCGAGAACGTGCTCGACGCCACCAATGCTTTTGCCCTTCAGCTGGACGATAGCGAGGCCGCGCGCCTGGCCGGCGTGCCGGACGATGTGCTGCAGATGTATCGCGAATCAGCGCAGGCGCAGGGCCAGAGCGGCTTGCGCATCACCTTGCACTTTCCGAGCTATCACCCGATTCAGCAATACGCGGACGACCGCGGCCTGCGGGAGCAGCTTTATCGGGCCTACACCACGCGCGCCGCCGAGTTTGGCAAGCCCGAATGGGACAACGGCGCGCTGATGCTCGAGATCCTGAAGCTGCGGCGCGAGCAGGCGCAGTTGCTGGGTTACGCCGACTATGCCGAGCTGTCGCTCGTCAGCAAGATGGCCAAGCAACCGGCCGAGGTCGCCGAGTTTTTGCAGGATCTGGCGCAACGCGCCAAGCCGCAGGCCGAGCGCGACATGTTGGAGCTGCGCGAGTTTGCCGCGCGCGAACTGGGTCTGCACGACCTTCAGGCCTGGGACGTTGCCTACGCCACCGAGAAGCTGCGCGAGGCGCGCTACGCGTACTCGGAGCAGGAGCTCAAGCAGTACTTTCCTGAGCAGCGCGTGCTGGCGGGCCTGTTCCGCGTGATCGAGACGCTGTTTTCTGTCGCCATCGCAGAGGACGAGGCGCCCGTATGGCACGCGGACGCCAAGTTTTATCGGATCGAGTCCTTGGGCGGCGAGCTTATCGGCCAGTTCTACCTCGACCTGTACGCGCGCGACCACAAGCAGGGTGGCGCATGGCAGGACGACGCACGCTCGCGCCGTTGTGTGCGCGGCAGCGTGCAGACGCCCGTGTCCTATCTCACCTGCAATTTCTCGCGGCCGGTTGGTGGCAAGCCGGCACTGTTCACGCACGACGAAGTGCTGACGCTGTTTCACGAGTTCGGCCACGGCTTGCACCACATGCTCACGCAGGTCGATGAGCTGGCGGTGGCCGGCATCCGCGGCGTAGAGTGGGACGCGGTCGAGCTGCCCAGCCAGTTCATGGAGAATTTTTGCTGGGAGTGGGAGGTGCTGCAACTGCTCACCGGACACGTGACCACTGGTGCGCCGCTGCCGCGTGTGCTGTTCGACAAGCTGATCGCCGCCAAGAACTTCCAGAGCGGCATGCAGATGGTGCGACAGATCGAGTTTGGTCTGGCCGATCTGCGCCTGCACACCGCATTCGATGCAGCGTCCGCCACCATGCCGCAAGTCACCGCGGTCATGGAGCAGGTGCGCCGCGAGGTGGCGGTGGTGCATCCGCCCGCCTACAACCGCATGCTCAACGGCTTCACCCATATCTTTGCCGGCGGCTATGCGGCCGGCTACTACAGCTACAAATGGGCCGAAGTGCTGTCAGCCGATTGTTATGAAGCATTCGAGGAGCACGGCAATGCGCTCGATGCCGCTACCGGCGAGCGGTTTTGCCGCAGCATTCTCGCCGTCGGCGGCAGCCGTCCGGCGATCGACTCGTTCCTTGAGTTTCGCGGCCGGCCGCCGAAGATCGATGCATTGCTCCGCCACAACGGAATGAACGGTTGAACCCCTGATGAAGCGCATCGTCCGCCTGAGCACTTGCCTCATCACACTGGCCGCCTGCCTGCCTGCGCTGGCCCTGGCGCAGTTCAAGTGGATCGATGCACGCGGCCAGGTCAACTACGGCGACAGCCCGACGCGCGACGCGCGCAACGTCGAGCGCGTGAATGCGCCGGCGCCAGACCCTGCCGATCCGCAGTCGGGGCTGCCGTTTGAAGTGCGACGCGCGGCGCAAAATTTCCCCGTGACGCTGTACACCACCGAGTCCTGCGCCGCCTGCCAGCAGGCCCGTGAGTCCCTGCGCTCACGCGGGGTGCCATTTGCCGAACGCACGATTGTGTCGATTGAAGACGCGGAAGAAGCGCGCAAGATCGGCGTGGGCAGCAGCGTGCCCGTGCTCGCCGTGGGCAAGCAGTTGTTGCGCGAGCCGGACTTCGCGCTTTGGAACCGCACGCTCGATGACGCCGGCTATCCGCGCAATGCCACCCTGCCGCGCAGCTACCAGAACCCTGTGCCGCGTCCCCTGCTCGACCGTCCCGCCAAGCCCGACTCGCCCGCTGCCGAGCGCCCTGCGGCAGGCTGAAATCGGGAAGAGCGCAAGCTAGACGCAGGCACAAGCGGGAGTAAGGCGTGCAACTCGCCACCTGAACTGTGCATGGGGTTCCCGGGCGATTTCAGGATGTCCCAGGTTGTCCTGAATACCCAATCCGTGACAACGACTTAGAGACACATCTTGTCTCAAGCCGTTCCGGCCGATTTCTTGAGATCCCGATCGGCTGGGGGTATGGTTGGGGGTACGGATCGACCGATACCCCCAGTGCTGACGACCCTTCAGATCAAGTCGGCCAAGCCGACAGAACGTGCCTACAAGCTGGCCGATACGGGTGGCCTGTTCGTCCTCGTCCAGCCCAATGGCTCGAAGCTTTGGCGCTACAAGTTCAGGCTGGACGGCGTCGAAGGTCTGCAGGCGCTTGGGGCGTTTCCCGAGGTCACGCTCGCGGACGCGCGGCACGCGCACGCTGAGTCGCGCAAGCTGGTCGCCAAGGGCGTTCACCCCGTCCAAGCTCGACGCGACGAACGAGAGAGTCGCGCCCGGGCGGAACTGCACCGCGTCAAGGGCAGCTTCGGCGCGGTGTGTGCCGACTGGAGTACCGCGACGGGTGCGGACCTTCGGCCAGCGACGGTCCTGCAGCGCAACCGGGAGATCGAGAAGGACCTGACGCCCCGCTTCAAGGACCGTCCGATCTCGAACATCACGCGCCTCGAACTGACCGCTACGCTGAAAGAGGTTGAGGCGCGAGCACCCGAGGTCGCGCGGAACCTGCGCAACTACCTGTGGGGCATCTTCGAGTACGCCATCGATTCTGGGCTGCTCGCCGACAACCCCGTGCCGCCGGTTCGCGTGCTCCGCAAGCGCAACCAGGAGAACCACCCTGCCCTGTCGCTCGACTTGCTCGGTGAGTTCCTGCGCAAGCTGGACTCCATCGACACGATCCACGAGCAGACCCGGATCGCGATGCTGCTCGTCGTGTTGACGGCCTGTCGCAAGGCCGAAGTCACCGGGGGCAAGTGGAGGGAGATCGACCTGAAAGCCGCCGAATGGGAGATCCCCGCCGACCGGATGAAGGCTGGCCGCGCCCACTGGGTGCCGCTCTCCCGTCAGTGCGTGAAGCTGCTGCAGGAATTGCGGGCGCTCGTTCCCGACGACAGCGTCTACTTGTTCCCCAATCGACTCGATCCCGATCGGCCGATGGCCGATCGAAGTCTCAATGCACTGATGGAGCGGCTGGCTGGGCTTCAGCGGTGACGGCACCCCGCACGGCATGCGCGCGACATTCAGCACGCACTTCAACGCGACCGGCGCAAGCATCGACGTGATCGAACATTGCTTGGCCCACGTGCCCGGCAATCGCGTGCGTGCTGCATACAACCGACACGCCTATCAGGCCGAACGCCGCGACTTGCTCCAGACATGGGCTGACCACGTGGGCCGACTGCGCACTGGCCTTCGACACAGGAACCGCTGAGGTCCGGCACCGCAATGGATCGTTACCCACCAAAGTCAGCTTCCTGGCGGCCTGGACACACCCGTTGAGTCGGCCAGGGGCAAAGCGTTAACCGCCACGAGCCCCGGGCAGGAGTCGAGCTGGCGTGCTCCAGAATGGCCGTTCACCAGTCCCAGTAGTCGGCCGCCAACTGCCAACCCAGGTCAAACCACAAAGCGCATCCCAACTTTGCGTTGAAACATCAGCACCGCTTCAAAGTTGTGTCGCCGAGCCCAAGCGATACTTCCTGCCAAGTTTCAGGCTGCATGTTCGTTCAAGCGGGGCAGCAGGTCCCGTTGACCACTGAGGGTGACTTCGACCGCCCGGCCAGACGCGCGGCGAAGCCAACCTTTGGCGGTGAAATGCTGATAGAGCTCGTCCGCGAGTTGGCCAGCGAGATGGTCGCGACGTTCGGACCAGTCGAGGCAGCGGTACGCAAAGCGACGCCGGCTGTTGGGCGGACTGGGATTCAGCCCCAACTCTCCGAGCCACGCCCGACCCGCGTCCGTGAGTTCGAGGCCACTGGAGGTCGATGCGAGGCGCCCTCCCCGCTGAAGGGCGTCGAAGACCGAAACCCCGAGTTGGCCGGCCAAGTGGCCGTAACAGCACCGCGCAATGCGCAGGCGAGCTCTTTGCGGATGTGCCCACGCGGCGTCATGATTGTCGCGCTCGGCAACCAGGGCCAATGCCTCCAGCGCATGCGCGACTTCGGCGTCGGCCAGGCGGTAATACCTGTGACGGCCTCTGGGCTCGCACACCACGAATTTTGCGTCCATCAGCTTTCCCAGATGGCCGCTGGCCGTGGCTGGCGTGACCGATGCGGTCTTCGCCAGCTCACTGGCGCTGGCGTACTCACCGGCCAGCAGGTAGGCCAGCATCCGTGACCGCGCCGGGTCGGCCACGATGGCGGCTACGCGGGCCAGCCGGGGTTCATGGGGGGTGTTCACCGGTGTCAGATTAGCGCGCTTCGCGAGTCTGAGGGTGCCTCTTCGCGTTCACGCAACCCATACTCGCGCACCACGGTCGCAACCCGGAGCCGGTAGCCAGCGAGCACGTCGCTGCGGCCTTCCTGCTGAGCCCGGCGGTGCATGCCATGGCAACGCCAAGCGCGCACAGAGGCTTCGTCGCGCCAGAAACTCAAAGACAGGAATCGCCCGGGCTTTGCAAGGCTCTCGAATCGCTCGACCGAGATGAAGCCGTCGATGGTCTCCAGTTCGGCTCTCAGGGCGGCTGCGATCTCGAAGTAGCGATTTGCAGCGCCACGGTTCGGCTCCACTTCGAAGATGACCGCGATCACGGCGTCACCTGCCGCGCCACATCGCGCGTAGCGCTGACATTCTCCAGCCAAGTTCGCTCCTCGCGAAGAATGAAGCGCTGGGACTGAGCGAACTCGAAGTTGGCACGCCCCTCGGCGTCGGTCCTGAGCGTTAGACGGTAGCGTTCATAGGCTGCCATAGTGTCAAAGCCGATCAGACCCCACGCCACATCGTTGCTGCCTTCATGCGGCAGGAAGTAGCCAATCAGATTGCCGCCGCACCGCGGAATGATTAGACCCCATGCCTCGGCGTACCGCTTGAAGGCGTCGCGCTGGAAAGGATCGATCTGGTAACGGATGAAGCAAGTCACGGTCATGGGTTCGGCTCAAGGTGGATTGGAGACAACCAAGAATGTGCGCCAGGAGAGGGGCGAAATGCTTTGACCGAGACCGAAGTGTGCTTAGCATTCGGCAAATCGCCGTGGCGCCGTCGATGCCTGCGACAGACAGAGCATGACCCACGACCCGGACGCGGTGAGATGCGTCCTTCGATCCACCAACGCGCTACACGCCCCCTTGTTGGGGCCCATCTCTCATCGATACGGCCTCCAATCGCACTCCCACTGCCCGGCGTCAACTATCC
>JBIIZX010000002.1:0-24208 GCA_044346055.1 Burkholderiaceae bacterium
GAGGGGATCCCCGCTTTCGCGGGGATGACACCTTCCTCGCTCAACAATCATCACATCGCACTCGCCACAGATTTGATTCAGGCCTGCGCCGGGACGACGGCTCTTTGTGGGTCATTCCCGCGCCTTCTGCGTCATTCCCGCGCAGGCGGGAATCCAGCGGGCGTTTCGGATGCAGACAAAGACGCTGGGTCCCCGTCTGCGCGGGGACGACGGCGCCGCTGGTGTCATTCCCGCGCAAGCGGGAATCCACTTCGCGCGTGACTCCCGAGGGGATCCCCGCTTTCGCGGGAATGACACCTTGTTCGCTCAACGAGCCTCGCTCTGCACGCACCGCAAGTTGGGTCCCGGCCTGCGCGGGGATGACGGCTCCTTTTGCGTCACTCCCCCGCCTTCTGCGTCATTCCCGCGCAGGCGGGAATCCAGCGGCGTTTGGGATCCGGACAAAGACGCTGGGTTCCCGCCTGCGCGGGGACGACCGCGCCTTCTGTGTCATTCCCGCGCAGGCGGGAATCCACTTCGCGCGTGACTCCCGAGGGGATCCCCGCTTTCGCGGGGATGACACCTCAATCGGTCGACGCGAATGCCCGCAGCACGGACGCACCGCGCTCGACGCGCACTAGAAGCCGATGCGCGGCCTCTTCGCGCTGCGCTCTTCGGTGACGTCAGCGGCCAGCACCTCGTTGCGGCCGGCCAGCTTGGCGTTGCCAAAGCCGGTGAGCATCACGCGGCGCATCTCGCGCGGCTTGAGCTTGGCCAGGCGGTCGAGCGCATCGTCATCGAGCACGGGCGGAAACTGCCGGCCCCAGGCGTGCTCCTCGCGCAGTTCGCGATAGATGCTGATGGCGATGCGGCGCGCGCCCTCGGCATCGGGCGGCTCGATCTCGTAGACATTCATGCGGTTGAGGATCGGCTCCGGGATCGAGCGGTGATCGTTGGCGGTGGCCACCCACACGACGTCGCCGGCATCGATCGGCACCTCCGCAAACTCGTCGATGAACTCGCAGGCGGTGTCGTGCTCGAGCAGCGTGTAGAGCGAGCCAAGCGGGTCGTACTGCTGGTCGCCGCCGGCCTTGTCGATCTCGTCGACCACGATCACCGGGTTGGCGTAATCGCCGTTGACTAGCGCGTCGAACACCTTGCCGGGCTTGGCGTTTTTCCACTGCGCACTGGCGCCGCTGAGAATCCAGCCGGCCGTGAGCGAACTCATGCCAATGAAGTTGTAGCCGGTGCCCAGCAGCTTGGACACGCGGCGCGCGAAGTGCGTCTTGCCAATGCCGGGGTCACCGAGCAACAGCATGGGCTCGAGGTCGAGCGAATCGTGGCTTGAGAGGCACAGCGCGAGCTGGCGGCGGATGTCCTCCAGCGGCTCGGCAAAATTGGGCAACTCGTCGATGAGCGCGTCGATATCCGGCAGCGATGATGGCTTGATGGTGAAGCGCTGGCCGCCTGCCTTGATCATCTTGACGTAGGTGGCCTTGAGCTGCTCGTTGCCATGGCCCTGCTCCTGCAGTTCATTGAGCGCCTCTTCGATGCGCGGGACGCGATACACGTCCTTGAAGCCGGCGATCGAGATCGGCGCACTGGTTGGGATCGTGGCGGGAACGCCCATGGCACTTTCCTCCTTCGAAGGCAACCGCAGTTGATGGCAGGTCATCAAACGCCTGCATGCACATTGAAAGCAAGGCGCTTGCCATGATCGTGCGAAAAACGTGGCGAAAAGGCAATGCAGCACTCTCGTCAGTTGAGTGCCAAAGGCGGTGGTGGTGGGCTGAGCGCGTGTTGATCAGACGAAGAACACGAAGCGCACGAAGCAAGCGACGTCTGCAATGACGAGACAGCTCAGAGGAAAGGGAGGAGCACGCTGCGGATCTGGAAGTTCTCGGAGCCCTGCGTCGCCTCTTCGATCTATCTCTATCGGCCCGTCTTCGTGCTCTTCGTGAAACCGAAGAAATCACGGTCTGGGCGGCACGCGCCATCCATGCCCCGTCTCCGCCCCCTTCGCGCGCGAGCGGCGTGCACCTTGAACGTGCCTTCGGCGATCACGCGTCCCAGATTAATGCGGCGCAAGTGAACGCGATCAACCTCATCCAAGCGCCCGCTGTCAGTCCACCCGCGGCCCGCCAGCGTTCAGCCGCGCGTTGCGACTCAGCGCACCGGTGACGACCGCAACCCGTAAGCGGTGCCGTTGACGATCAGGTACTCCACGCGCATCACCCTGGGCTTGCCGGGCACGCCGACATAGCCGATCACCTCGATCCGGTCGCCCACCTTCAGCGGCGCCACGCCCCAGGCTTCCATGCGCGGCAGCGGCGCGAACTCCAGCTCCCACTTGCCCTCGGCCCCTTGCGGCACCTGGGTGCGCGCTGCGATGGCCGCTGCGTCGACCGACTGCTGCTGCGCCGGCAGGCTCCGCTTGGCGAGATCTTGGGGAAGCGTCAGTCCCTTGCCTACATCCAGCATTGCCTCGGCATGCGGATTGGTCCAGCGCACCGAGGTCAGCTGCCCTTGCAGGTACAGCGGCGCGTTCTGGTCGAAGCTCGACCAGCCGTGATGAGCAATGGCTGGAAGAACAGCAAAGACGAGCGCGATGGAGAGCAATTGACGACCACGCATTGGAACTCCTTCAATCATTTGCTGACGGTTGTTGAGCCATCATGGCAGCAGCCATTGAAATGGACGTGCGCACGCGCCATGCAATACAACCCAGCACAAAGAGGCAGAGCGACCGTTCTCCGTCGGTGCTTACCCCGCGAACAGAGCCGCTCTGAAATGCAAACTTCGAAAACCCAACTCACCGACTCGCTAAAGGCCAATGCCGAATGAGTTCGGCCCAAATCGGAGCTTGGCCCTCACGTGGAATCTTGTCCTCGTCCTGCAAATTGAACCGACACACAAGTCGAAGCGCAGTATCGACGACCGAAATCTGATCGCCAACCGTGTACACGAGGTGACCACTTGGCGCCCAACACACCGACGGAAGATCTACGACATCGATGAGCGCAGTGCGTTCATAGGTCCTGCACGAGTAGACGCCGATGGAATCGTTCATGCAAACCGCAATACGTTCGCCGTCGAAGGCCAGATCCAAAGAAAAGATGTCCTTATCGACAGATAGCGCTAGCGCAGAAGCATCAGAAGACTTCCAAGGCCAGGTTTGCTTGAGAAGCCGACTGCCTTCATACAGCGCATCGTCCAGCATTAGTTGATTTACGAGAAAGACGCAATCGTCAGAGTTTCCTGATCGCGCGATATCCGAGACGACGTCGGCTTCCGCCACGCAAAGCCGTTCCGCGACTTCGCTTGGGCTTACACGAACGACATAGAGATCGTCGCTGGCGTTGAAGATAAGGAACTCGCCGCAGGACGAATAGACGACGGGCGAGGTCCGCTCCCCAGTGCGGACCTTCTCTATCAGACGTCCGCTGGGCAACTCGTGCCGCTGATATCGGTCGTGATCGAAGATCAGCAGTTGCTTACCGTTGGGCGAGAAGACAACGCCAAACTGGGGGCCATAACCAAAAGCGACGGTGGCGGACAGCCGAAACTTGATCTGCGCGATCACTGTCCAGGACCGACAGTCCATAACGCTCACCTCGTAATCGCGGTCGTCTTCTCGCTTGCGGCGACAACGTACGGCTGGAACGGGGCTAAGGATCGCCACGCAATCTGTTTCCACCGATACCGCGAGTCGCGCGTTCGATCCAAGGGCGATGCTGCGCTTTGACATAACACTATGCAGGTTGAGTGCTTCGTTGGTTAGAAAAGGGCTTGCCGTCGTCTTGGCTCCGAACATTTTTTGCAATGCACCAGCTAAACGTAAGCAATCAGCCGGCCGGCGCTGATGACGCCAAGCCAGAGCATGAGAGAGAGCACGGCCTGTGCGCGCGCGATGGCGTCCGGCCGTGCCAGCGAATTGCGCAGATGAAAGACCACCATGTTGATTGCCGCAAGTGTGATCAACCCGAGCTTGATCGTGAATGCGCGATTACCGAGGTAGCCCTGCAGGTCCGACAGCAGCAGCAGGCTGCCGCTGATGATGATGATCGAGAAGGCCACCAGCGCAATCTTCGCGCCCAGGCGGCCCAGCTCGGGCAGCGCGATTGCCTTTTGCACGCCCAGCGTGCGTATTTCCACTGTGAGCACGGTGCCGACCATGGCGGCAATGGCGGCGATATGGACGATCTCCAGCAGCGGAAACGCCCAGGCGGACTCACGAATCGCCGCGGCCAGCGGCAAGTTGTGCAGGGCGTCCAGAGCGGTCATTTCGGTGATCGGTGATCAGTGATCCGTGATCCGTGATCTGTGATCTGTGGTCAGTGGTTACAAGGGCGCTTCGAGAAATGCTGAACAAGCGTAGCGAGCGGGTCGCGGCTGGGCTGAGGAGAACAGGCGTACGCGATGGGACGTTGGACGCGAGATGGACGAACCAGACGAGCCAGATGCCCTGCGGCTGTTGCTCTCGCCCGCGGGCGATCTGGAGTTTGCAAGCGCCAGCGCCGCAGTTCGCGCAGTCGCGACCCAGCGTTTCCTAGCGCCGCTTGCCGCCCAAAAGCGACCCCAACACACCGCGCGTGAGCTCGCGCGCCAGTGATGAGCCCACCGAGCGCGCCGCGCTCTTGGCAACGGCATCGACCACGCCTTCGCGCCGGCCGCCGCGCGGACCGGTGGAGCCGAACAGCATGTCGCTGATGCTTCCCATCACGCCACCGTCCTGCGCCGCCGCCGCGGTGCCCTTGCCGATGCCCTCCGGCCGGCCGCGCATGCCGCCGGTGGCGGTGGGTTGCCCCTCGGCGCGCTGCTTGAGCATCTCGAACGCGCTTTCGCGATCGACTGCCTTTTCGTACACGCCAGCGACCACGGAGGTGGCGATGAGCTGCTTGCGATCGTCGGGCGTGATGGGGCCAATCTGGCTGGCGGGCGGCACCACGAAAGCGCGCTCGGTGATGCTCGGCGTGCCTTTGGCATCGAGCAGCGAGATCAGCGCCTCGCCCACACCCAGCTCCATGATCGCGGCCTTCATGTCGATCTTTGGGTTGGGCCGCATGGTCTCGGCCACCGAGTTGACGGCCTTCTGGTCGCGCGGCGTGAAGGCGCGCAGCGCGTGCTGCACGCGGTTGCCGAGCTGGCCCAGCACCTTCTCCGGAATGTCGAGCGGGTTCTGCGTCACGAAGTACACGCCCACGCCCTTGGAGCGAATGAGCCGCACCACCTGCTCCACTTTCTCGAGCAGCGCCGGCGGCGCCTCGGAGAAGAGCAGGTGCGCTTCGTCGAAGAAGAAGACGAGCTTGGGCTTGTCGCGGTCGCCGACCTCGGGCAGGTGCTCGAAGAGATCAGACAGCAGCCACAGCAGGAAGGTCGCGTACAGCCGCGGGTTCTGCATCAGCTTGTCGGCGGCGAGGATGTTGACCACGCCCTTGCCGTCCTGCGTCTGCATCAGGTCTTCGATGTTGAGCATGGGCTCGCCGAAGAACTTCTCGCCGCCCTGCTGCTCGATCTGCAGCAGCCCGCGCTGGATGGCGCCGATCGAGGCAGGGCTCACGTTGCCGTACTCGGTCTTGAACTGCGCCGCGTTCTCGCCCACGTACTGCACCATCGCCCGCAGGTCTTTCAGGTCGAGCAGCAGCATGCCGTTGTCGTCGGCGATCTTGAACGCCATCGTCAGCACGCCCTCCTGCGTCTCGTTCAGGTTGAGCAGGCGGGCCAGCAGCAGCGGCCCCATGTCGCTCACGGTGGCGCGCACCGGGTGGCCCTGCTCGCCCCACACGTCCCACAGCGTGACCGGACACGCGGCCCAGGTCGGCTCGTCGATCTTCAGACTCTCCAGGCGTTTTTTCATCTTGTCGCTCGCCTGGCCCGGCTTGGCGATGCCAGTCAAATCGCCCTTCACATCCGCCATGAACACCGGCACGCCAATGGCCGAAAACTTCTCGGCCAGCACCTGCAGCGTGATGGTCTTGCCGGTCCCGGTCGCCCCCGTGATGCAGCCATGGCGATTGGCCAAGGCGGGCAGCAAGGCGAGTTCGGTGTCGGCGGCTTTGGCGATAACGAGAGGGGAGGACATTTTTTGGATTCAGGATTGAGGATTGAGGATTGGGGATTGGGGATTGGGGATTGGGGAAAGGGTAGCCCACTGGGCGGGCTGTGCCTATGACTTGACTGTAGTCCGCTCAATCCTCACTCCTGACTCCTCAATCCTCCGATTGATACACTCGCGCCCCTCTCGAAACAGGCACTTCAAGAAGGCACACGATCATGGCCGGTCACTCCAAATGGGCCAATATCCAGCATCGCAAGGGCCGGCAGGACGCCAAGCGCAGCACGGCCTGGACCAAGGTCATTCGCGAGGTGCAGATCGCCGCGCGCGACGGCGGTGGCGACCCGGCGATGAATGCGCGCCTGCGACTAGCGCTCGACAAAGCGCGGCTTGCCAACGTGCCCAAGGACAAGGTGCAGGGCGCGATTGCCCGCGGCACCGGCACCGCCGAGGGCCAGAACCTCGAAGAGGTGCGCTACGAAGGCTACGGCGTGGGCGGGGCCGCGCTCATCATCGACTGCGTGACCGATAACCGCACGCGCACGGTGGCCGAGGTGCGGCACGCACTCTCAAAGAACGGCGGCAACCTGGGCACAGATGGCAGCGTGGCCTTTCAGTTCAAGCACTGCGGCCAGTTCATCTTTGCGCCCGGCGCATCCGAAGACAAGATCATGGAAGCCGCCCTCGATGCAGGCGCCGACGATGTGCAGGCGCATGACGACGGCTCCATCGAAGTGATCTGCGCGCCCGGCGACTTTGGCAGCGTGAACGACGCGCTCGCCAAGGCAAATCTCAAGCCCGAGGTCGCCGAGGTGACCATGAAGGCGATGAGCGAGACACCGCTGGCGGGCGCCGAGGGTGAAAGGATGCAAAGGCTGCTCGATGCGCTGGATGACCTGGACGACGTGCAGGAGGTTTATTCGACTGCCATGATCGGTGATCAGTGATCGGTGATCGGTGATCGGTTTGGCAGCGAGTGAAGCACCGCAGTCGCATAGGGACCTGAACGCCTGGCGGGAGGCAATGACACTTGCCAAGCTGGTCTACGGGGCGACGGAATCGTTTCCGAAGACTGAGCAGTTTGGCCTCGCCTTGCAGCTGCGGCGCAGCGCTGTTTCCGTGCCGAGCAACATCGCCGAGGGTGCAGCCAGAGGGTCGTCCAAGGAATTCGCCCATTACCTCAGCATTGCGCTTGGCTCGCTCGCAGAGCTCGACACGCAACTCGAACTCGCCGTTCAGCTCGGCTTCATCGGCGATACTGCAACGATCAACTCGCAACGCCTCACCACCGCAAAGCTCGTTACAAAGCTGCGGCAATCCATCCAGGCACGAACAACCGATCACTGATCACTGATCACCGATCACCATGAAAATTCTCGTCATCGGCAACGGCGGCCGCGAGCACGCGCTGGCTTGGAAGCTTGCTTCGAGTGATCGCGTGCAGCTGGTGTATGTCGCGCCGGGCAATGGCGGCACGGCCGCGGACAAGCGGCTGCGCAATGTGCCGATCACAGATCTCGAGGCGCTGGCCGACTTTGCGCAGAGCGAAGGGATCGCCCTGACCGTGGTCGGGCCCGAGGCACCGGTTGCGGCCGGCGCGGTGGATCTGTTTCGCAGCCGCGGCTTGCGCATCTTTGGGCCGACGCAGGCGGCCGGCCAGCTTGAAAGCTCCAAGGACTTTGCCAAGGCGTTCATGCAGCGCCACGGCATTCCCACCGCGGAATACAAGACCTTCAGCAGCGCCATCGAGGCGCGCAACTACGTCAACAAGCGCGGCGCGCCGATCGTCGTCAAGGCCGACGGGCTGGCTGCCGGCAAGGGCGTGGTGGTGGCGCAGACGGTGGCCGAGGCGCACGCGGCGATCGAGCACATGCTGGTGGATAACCGGCTCGGCAGCTCCGGGGCGCGCGTAGTGATCGAAGACTTTCTGGTCGGCGAAGAAGCCAGCTTCATCGTCATGAGCGACGGCAAGCACGTGCTGGCGCTGGCCACCAGCCAGGACCATAAGCGGCTGCAAGACGGCGACCAGGGGCCGAACACCGGCGGCATGGGCGCCTACTCACCGGCGCCGATCGTCACGCCCGAGCTGCACGCGCGCGTGCTGCGCGAGATCATCATGCCCACCATCAACGGCATGGCCGCTGACGGCATCACCTACACCGGCTTTCTCTACGCGGGCCTGATGATCGCGCCCGACGGCACGCCGAAGACGCTGGAGTTCAACTGCCGCATGGGCGACCCCGAAACGCAGCCGATCATGCTGCGCATGAAGACCGACCTGGTCGACCTGCTGGAACACGCCATCGACGGCAAGCTCGATCGCATTGATGTGAGCTGGGACCGCCGCACCGCGCTCGGCGTGGTGCTGGCCGCTGCCGGCTACCCCGACGCGCCCCGCAAGGGCGACGTGATCGAAGCACTACCGGCAGACACCGACGACTGCGTCACCTTCCACGCCGGCACCACGATCAAGGACGGCCAGCTCATCACCAGCGGCGGCCGCGTGCTTTGCGTGACTGCGCTCGGCGACACCGTGCGCGCCGCGCAAAAGCGCGCCTACGACGCGGTGGAGCAAGTGCACTGCGCGGGCCTGCAGTACCGCAAGGACATCGGGTTTCGCGCGATCAAGACTGGCGGCACGGCGGGCAAGGGGCCGAAGACCATCAGCGGATAGCGGGCTGACTGGGTGCCATGCGAGCGCCGTGCGAGCCCCGTTCGAGCGCCGCAATGCGGAACTGCGCGGCAGCTCACATCGAGCCGGAGCGCTTTCGGCGATGACCTGGACGCGTGGGTCGGCTCTGGCTGCGTTGCTGACCCTCATCGCGCATCAATGAACGTCAGCAGCGCACCATTGATTCCACTTCCATCTCATTCGGACAATGAAGGCACGTCATTCCCGCGAAAGCGGGAATGACAAAGTGACCTTGAAGCTCTGGAAATGGAATGAGGCATGGTTGAACTTGAACCGTTTGCCCTGAGCCTGTCGAAGGGCTTCGACGAGCTCAGCAAGAGCGGCTTTCCAAGTTCATGGCTGCCGGCTCAATAACCGGGTCACTCGCGTCCGACGGCGTTCTATGACCTGAGCGACGGCGGCCGTCCCCGATGTCCAACCGATGGTGCCGCAGTCAACCGCTGCGCCGTCACGACGAGCCGTTCGACCAACTGGGTTTCGCCTCTGCGAGCCACGGGTTCGGACGGTCGGCGCTGCATCAGGCGGGGTCGCAGTGCGCGCTTCGACGGCCACGCCCGAGACGCACTCTTTCGAGACCAGAAACACTGACTTGACGCGCGCGGGCATTCCCGATCGTTGTCACGTCGGACACAGTGCGGTTCACGCGGCGCTGACTTGGCGCCGCACCGCCGGAGTCACTCGTGTCCCACGCGTTTGCCGACATCGCATTCACGCCCTCGGTCAAGGCCGCGCAGCAGCGCGACGGCAGCCGCTCCGGCTATGCGCGCAACTTCGAAGGCGAAGCCGAGGCGTTCAACGACCGCCTGGGCGAGGCCGAGCGCGAGTTCATCGCCGCGCAGCGTAGCTTCTACATGGCCACCGTGTCCGAGACCGGCTGGCCCTACGTGCAGCACCGCGGCGGGCCGCGCGGCTTCTTGAAGGTGCTCGACGACAAGACGCTCGCCTTCGCCGACTACGCCGGCAACCGGCAGCTGATCAGCGTGGGCAACCTGGCGGTCAACGATCGGGTGGCGATGATCCTGATGGACTACGCGCAACGCGCGCGGCTCAAGATCCTCGGCCGCCTGTCGGTGCAAGACCTGGCGCCGGGCGATGAACTGACGAAGGTCCTCGTCGACTCGGCATATCGCGCGCGGCCGCAGCGGGCGATGCACATCAACGTCGAAGGCTTTGACTGGAACTGCCCGCAGCACATCCCGCTGCGCATCGACGCCGACGACGTGCAGCGGGTTCTCGACGAGCGCGACGGACGCATCGCCGCGCTCGAAAGCCGGATCGCGGCCCTGACCGGCCGCGCCGGCCCTGCCGACGGACCGCCCACGCCGGACTGATCCCGCCGCACTGATCGCGCCGCACTAATCGCGCCGAACTGACCGCGCCGGACTGACCGCGCCGCACTGACCGCGCCGCGCGCCCGCCTCTCCCCGATCCACAGCCCCGTCCCCGGCTCGTTCGCGCAGGGACGCGGGCCCGGCTTTGCCCGCGAACGATCTTTCCCTCGCCACACCCTTGGAGAACGTCATGTCCATCAAGCTGTATCGCCACCCGCTGTCCGGCCACTCGCATCGCGCGCAACTGGCGCTGTCGCTGCTCGGCATCGCGCACGAACTTGTCGACGTCGACTTGATGAAGGGCGCGCACAAGGCGCCCGAGTTCATCAAGATGCATCCCTTCGGCCAGGTGCCGGTGCTCGACGACAACGGCACCATCGTGTTCGACTCCAACGCGATCCTCGTCTATCTGGCCACCAAGTTCGACGCCGAGCGCCGCTGGCTGCCGCTCGAGCCCAAGGGCCAGGCCGACGTGCAGGCGTGGCTGTCGGTGGCCGCCGGGCAGATCGCCTTCGGCCCGGCTGCGGCGCGCCTGATCACCGTGTTCGGCGCCAAGTACAACCCGGAGGACGTGATCGGCCGCGCGCACACCCTGCTCAAGGTCATGGAAGCGCAGCTCGCGACGCGCAGCTTTCTGGTCGGCAGCACGGCCACGGTGGCCGACATCGCCGGCTACAGCTACGTCGCCGCCGCGCCCGAGGGCAACGTCGATCTCGCGGCCTATCCAAACGTGCGCACGTGGCTGGCGCGCGTGGAAGCGCTGCCGGGTTTCGTGCCGTTTCAGAAGACCGCCGTCGGCCTGGCTGCCTGAGCGGCGCCCTCGCCACTCATTCGATTTCCAGATCTTCAAGGTCGCTTTGTCGTTCCCGCGCAAGCGGGAACCCCGCGGCTTTAGTGAACGACACTGGATTCCCGCCTGCGCGGGAATGACGTGCCTTCGTTGTCCGATTGAATTGGAAGTGGAATCACACCCGGAGCCGATCATGGACAGCACCATCGCCCGCGAAGACAACCCGTTTCATGCCGGCGAGCAGGCCGTGCACGAGCGGCTGGGCATCCGCGAGCGCATGGTCGGCCTCGGGCAGCGGGTGATCCGAACCGCGATGCCCGAGCAGCACCAGCGCTTCTTCGAGCAGTTGCCCTTCATGCTGGTCGGCTCGGTCGATGCAGCCGGCCGGCCGTGGGCCTCCACGCTCGTGGGCCGGCCGGGCTTCGTGCAGGCGCCCGACGCCAAGCGGCTCGCGTTTCGCGCGCGCCCGATCCCCGGCGACCCGCTCGCCGAGGGACTCGTGCCGGGCGCGCAGCTCGGCTTCCTGGGCATCGAGCTGCACACGCGCCGGCGCAACCGCGTCAACGGCCATGTGGTGGCGGCCGATGCCGAGGGCTTCGTCGTCGAGGTCGATCAATCGGTCGGCAACTGCCCGCAGTACATCCAGGGACGCGAGTTCGCGTGGGTGCGTGACGCCGCCGACCTGCGCCCGCGCAGCATCGGGGCGCTCGGCGCACTGGATGCCGAGGCGCGCGCGCTGATCAGCCGCTCCGACACGCTGTTCGTCGCCACCCAGGCGCCGCCGGCTGCAGGCGATCCGGACGTGAAGAGCGGCCGCGGCGCCGATGTCTCGCACCGCGGCGGGCGCGCGGGCTTTGTGAAGATCGAGGACGAGCGCACCTTCCTCGTGCCCGACTTCACCGGCAACTTCTTCTTCATGACGCTCGGCAACCTGCAGCTCAACCCGCGCGCCGGCGTGCTCTTCATCGACTTCGACACGGGCGATGTGCTCACCCTCACCGGCACCGCTGAAGTCGTGTGGGAGGGCGATGCGCTGAAGGCCTTCGACGGTGCCGAGCGCGCCTGGCGCTTTCGCATCGACGCAGGCTGGCGCCTGCGCGACGCGCTGCCGCTGCGCTGGGCGTTCCGCGACTGGTCGCCCAACTCGCTGATCACCGGCACCTGGAGCGAGGCCGAGGCCCGGCGCGAGGCCGCGCGCCTGGCGCAGACCTGGCGGCCGTGGCGCGTGAAGTGTGTGGTCGACGAGAGCAGCGTCATCCGCTCCTTCTACCTGGAGCCCGCCGATGGTCATGGCGTGCCCAGGTTCCTGGCGGGGCAGCACCTTCCCATCCGCATCAAGACCACAGCGGGCGAGGAACTGCGCCGCACCTACACCATCTCGCAGGCGCCGAGCGACGACGGCCTGCGGCTGAGCATCAAGCGCGAGGGCGCCGCCTCGCGCCACCTGCACGACCACGTGCGCGCAGGCAACTTGATCGAGGCGCTCGGACCGCGCGGCCAGTTCACGATCGACGTCGCGCTGCGCCGTCCTGCCGTGCTGATCGGCGCCGGCGTGGCCATCACGCCGATGGTGGCCTTTGCGCGGCACCTTGTCACCGAAGGTTTTCGCAACCGGCGCACGCGGCCGCTGCACCTGATCCAGGTGGCGCGCGATGCAACGCTCCGCGCGTTTGGCGACGAGTTGAATGCGCTGGAGCAGCGGGCCAAGGGCGCAATGAGGCTGCATGTGGTGCTGGACAGCAGTGATGGCGCAACGAATGGCACAGTCAGCGGCGCACCCGCTGGCACACATAGCGCAACACTCAAGGGTCCGTTGACGATCGATCTGCTGAAGTCGCTGCTTCCGTCCATCGAAAATGAGGACGACAACGAGTTCTTCCTGTGTGGCCCGCCCGGCTTCATGCAGGCGTTGTACGACGGCCTGCGCGACCTGGGCGTGCGCGACGAGCGCATCCAGGCCGAGGCCTTTGGCCCGTCGTCGCTCAAGCGCCGGCCCGACGGTTCAACTGCCGCAGCACCTCCGCCGGCACCTGCGGCGAAGCAAGCGACCGTGACCTTCACGCGCACCGGCGACGCCGCCGAATGGACGCCCGAGCGCGGCACGCTGCTGGAGTTTGCCGAAGGCAAGGGACTGAACCCGCCGTTCTCGTGCCGCGCCGGACACTGCGGCTCGTGTGCCACCCACATGACCGCCGGCCGCGTGACCTATGCCGAGCCCACCGCGTGGCGGCCGGCCGAAGGCGAGGTGCTGCTGTGTTGCGCGGTGCCTGCGGCGGGCGGGGGGGAGCGCCTCGAGCTCGACCTGTAAAGCAATGCCGGAGAATCGCGTGATGAGCACCAGCCGCCTGAACGCCGACTTCGATCAACGTGTGGTGGTACCGCCCGCTACGGCCGCCAGCTGGCAGCCCTCGCCCGAACCCGGCGTGCACCGCCACCGGCTGGACCGCATCGGTGACGAAGTGGCCCGCGCCACCAGCATCGTGCGCTACGACGCCGGTTCGCAGTTGGCCGGCCACACGCATGGCGGCGGCGAGGAGTTCCTGGTGCTCGAAGGCACCTTCAGCGACGAGCACGGCGACTACCCGGCCGGCAGCTACGTGCGCAACCCACCGGGCACGGCACACGCGCCGTTCTCGCGTGACGGTTGCACCTTGTTCGTCAAGCTGTGGCAGTTTGCCGAACAAGACTGCGAACCGACGCGCATAGACACGACTCGCGCGGACTGGCGCCCGGGCCTGGTGCCGGGCTTGTCGGTGCTGCCTCTGCACGAGTTCGACGGCGTCAGCACGGCGCTGGTCCGCTGGGCCCCGGACACGCGCTTCAACACCCACAGCCACCCCGGCGGCGAAGAGATCCTGGTGCTGAAAGGCCTGTTCCGCGACGAGCAGGGCGAGTACCCGGCCGGCACCTGGCTGCGCAGCCCGCGCTGGAGCCGGCACACGCCGTTCACGGCCAACGAAGGGGCGCTGATCTACGTGAAGGTGGGGCACCTTGGGGCGACGTTCATGGCGCTGCCGCCCGCTCTTTGAGGAGGGAGCCCGTCCCTGTATGGCGCCCGCTGCGGTCGCGGGGCATCACCGTGCAGTTCGGCGCCCTGGCGGGAGGCCGGCGGATAGCGGCCGCTTGTGGACGAAGGTGGTCGGCCAGTTGCTGACTTTCGGACGCAGTTGCCAACTGTCCGCTTCAGACTGTCTTCAGCCGTTCGGATTCGGCCGGCGAATGGCGGCGGACGCCGACACCTGAGCTTGCCCGACCTGCCGGACGGCTGTCAGGTGTACCTTGGAACCTGACCTTCACTGGCGGCAGGGCTCGCAGCGGCTTCGGCCGCCCGTCGGCGGTGTCCAGCCAATGACTGCTCCCGCTGGCTGCGAACGGGTCTCTTCGACCCAAAGCCGACATCGAGTGGCCGAGACGTCAGAATCCAAAGCCGCCCATGGACAGCCATCATGATCCCTTCGAAAGTGACCATGCCATGTAACAAATGAAGCGCGCGCTTGTTGTCAGTGACTACCTCGGATGCCTCCCGTCAAGGCGAGATCTCCGATTCCTGAGAATCCTTTCAGGTAGCGCAGAGCTTGCTCACCATCCACAGATTCAAGACCGTGATCGTGACGCCGCACGCCCAGAGCAATCGCGAAGCGGTCCTGCCGAAGGCCAGTTCACCCATCACCGCCTTGCGCGTGGTGAACCAGAGCAGCGGAAAGATCGCAAACGGTAGCTGAAGGCTCAACACCACCTGGCTGAACACCAGTAACTCATTCAAGCCTTTGCTGCCATGAAGCAGCGTCACGAAGAACGCGGGCACCACGGCCACCGCACGGGTCAGCACGCGCCGGGCGGGAACAGACATTTTCAGCTTCAGGAAGCCCTCCATCGCAATCTGGCCGGCCAGGGCCCCGGTGACCGAGGCGCTCATGCCGGACGCCAGCAGAGCGACACCGAAGACCAGGCTCGCTGCGCCGACGCCCAGCGCAGGCGACAGCAGCTGAAACGCCTGCGCGAGATCATCGACTGGCGTGGACTGACTGCGGTGAAACGCGCCGGCGGCCAGAATCAGAATGGCTGCGCTGACCAATCCGGCCAGCGCCAAGGACACTGACGAGTCCCGCGTGGCAACCCGGATGGCAACGCGTCGGGAACGAATGTCGCTGCCTACCGGTCGGGTTTGCACGACCGCGGAATGCAGATAGAGGTTGTGCGGCATCACCGTCGCGCCAACGATTCCTGCGGCCAGGTAGATCTGCTCGGGGTCCAACAACGTCGCGGTACGGGGCCGAAGGCCGGACCACACGTCAACCCACTGAGGCGACAGCCAGACCATCTGAACCACAAAGCACAAGGCGATGAGCCCGACCAGCGCCACGATCACGGCCTCCAGCCGGCCAAAGCCCCACTGCAGCAGGAGCAGGATCAGGAAGGTGTCCAACACGGTCAGCAGGACGCCTGCCGGCAGAGGAATGTGCAGCAGCAGTTGCAATGCGATGGCCATGCCGAGGACTTCGGCCAGGCAGCAGGCTGCAATGGCTACTTCACAGAGCACCCAAAGCGCCAGGTTCACTGCTGGCGTGAAGTGAAGGCGACAGGCCTGGGCCAGATCCACGCGTGCGCCCAGCCCGAGTCGCGCCGCTGCGGCCTGCATCAGCATCGCCAGCCCGCTCGACAAGGCAATCACCCAGAGCATCGAGTAGCCATAGCGCGACCCCGCCGCCATGGAGGTGGCCCAGTTGCCCGGGTCCATGTAGCCGACCGCCACCAGCATGGCAGGACCGAAGAACGAAGCCCGGATGCTCCGGCCGGCCTGGTCGATGACGAGCGTGCCAGATTGGTCTGCCGGTGGTGCTGGCGCGCCAGAACGTACAGGGACTGACACGGCAGCGGTCATGGCCACAGCATCCCGATCAGATGGTGCGCAGCCACGATCAAGCCCGCCACATTGATCAGGACGCCGCAGGCGGTGCGCGTTGCGTTCTTGTAGAACATGGAAGGTCTCCAAGGAGCGACCCGGCGGGCCGCCGGATCGCGCGGGGGTCAGACGTCCAGGGTCAGCTCGTAGCCACCCGCGCGGTACCAGCGACGCTCGAGATCCAGCGGCGCAGTGGCCAGACGCGGATCCGGGTTCTGCTGATGTGCCAGCGTCAGCTTCGAATGGCTGGTCACCAACATGCGCGTGTCGTCCAGCACCGGCATGGGGTTCTCATGCCAGGTGGCGCGGTTCATCTGGATGACGCAGTCGCCCGGCACGAGAAAGGCCTGCAATTCGCTCAAGGCAGGAAAGCCGTCCTCTTCGACGCAGTTGGCCGGCGCCACGACGGTGTGGAACGGCTTGCCGCCCACGGGGATGAAGGTCTGCGTCAACTGCTGGTGCCGCTCCAGGAACAGCACGCCATTCCAGCGCCGATAGCCCTGGAAGATGAACCACTCGATCGGCTGATCGCTTTCGAAGCTCTCGCGAAAGAGATTGAGCTTGTCGCCATAGGTGTTGATGGGCAGACGGGTGCGACCCTCCGGCGTCAGCACCCGGCCGAAACGTGCAAAGTTTTCTGGCGTGACGACCTGCACTGGCAGGCGCCCCGTGGTGTGTGTCGCCACGCTCGTCTTGGGAGCCGCACCGGCGGTGGCGAACGGCAGGTTCGGATCAATCGGCGGAATGGCGGCCATGCCGCCGCTGCCGAGTGCAATGCCGAGATCGGACACGGTGGCGGACGAGTCGGCGGCGCCCGGCAGGAGTGAAGGATTCGGTGCAGAGTTCATCGTGAGTCCTCGGGTGGCTTGACCACACGCCGCCTGCACGGCCAATCCGCTCGTCCGGGTGTGGGGGAAACACACTGTAGGAATCGACACGCGCATCGACACTCCGGAACTTGGCTTTGAACTGGGCGCTCGCGCTGGGTGCTTGCGGCGGCTTTCTCGTTCAGGCTTCGAAAGCAAGAAACGGAGTGTTCGAGGCAAGGCTCCTGAATAGTCTTTGGGCACTGCAAGCGCAGTCCATTCACCCATCGATCAGGAACTCCTTATGAACTCGACCTCAGCCAAGCAAGTGCAAGGCGGCGCCTTACACGGTCGCGCGTTGGCCCTTGCCGCCCGCGCTGCAGCCGTGCTGCTGTCGGCCGCGCTGTGCTTGCCAAGCCAGGCCTCGCATCACAACGACTCGGCCCCGGCCAAGAAGGACAGCCGCCTCAACCTGACCGATCTCTATGTGTTTCCGGCACGCGACGAGTCGTCCACGGTCTTTGTGCTGAACGTGGTCAAGGACGCTGGCCGTGACGGTGCCAGGACCTTGCACCCGGACGCGACCTACAACATCGACATTGACGTCGACGGCGATGCCCGCGAAGACCTGCGTCTGCAATTTCGCTTCGATGTGCCAGCAGCGGACGGCACCCAGGCCTACAGCGTCTGGCGTGTCGGCACAGCCGCAGCGGGCAAGTCGTCCAGTACCTTGCTCTCGTCCGGCAAGAAGCTCGGCGAGGCCAGCACACTGACCGGTGGCGGCCGTGCGTGGGCCGGCATCGCTGGTGACGCATTTGCAGCCAATGCGGTGGGCTATTTCAAATTGATTGCGAGCGCACAGGCCGGCAAGGCCGACTTCAGCGTGTTCGACAAGCCTGTGAATTACTTTGCCGAAATGGACGTGATCAGCCTGGTCGTCGAAATCCCCAACACTGACTTCGCGAAGCGCGACCTGAATGTCTGGGGCAGTATTGACCTGAAGCAGAATGGCCGAACGCAGCAGGTCAGTCGCTGGGGCAATGTGCTGACCGCCTTCATCTTCGCCGGCCAGAGTGACGACGCCGATGCGATGAATGAGTCGACGCCGAACCAGGACCGTGAATTGCACCAGGCCCGGGCAGCAGCGCGCATTGCCAGCATCGTCAAGGCTGCTGGCACGGCGACCGACCCCAAGGCTTATGGCGAACTGGTGGCAGCGAAGTTGATGCCCTTGGCATTGCCGTACCGCGTCGGCACGCCGGCGACTTACGGCTTCGGCGCAATCAACGGTCGGGCGCTGCGCGACGACAGCTTTGACGTGATCATGTCCACGGTGACCAACCATGCACTGAGCGACGGTGTGGCGCCTGGCGGCATCCGCGCCGAATTCCCTTACGTGCCAGTGTCGCGTCGCCTGGCCCCCTGGTTCAGCGGCCAATGAGCGCTGTGCGCGTGGCTCGGCAGCGCCCCAAGTTCAGAAGCTGGGCGAGGCGCGCCGTGGCGGTGCTGCTGTGCGCTGCGGGCGCGTCCAGCGCGCACGAGTTCTGGCTGCAGCCTGACGACTACACCGCCCGTCCTGGCCAGATCGTTCACCTGCAATTCGGGGTGGGCATGGGCTGGCATGGTGAGGTCCGGTCCATCGATGCGTCAAGGGTCGTGCGTTTCAGCTGGATCGACGCGAAAGGCGAACGGCCGGTGAGCGCATTGGGCATCATTCGCACAGGTTCGGCTGGGCCGGCCTGGGGCGTCTTGCGCAGCAACCGCGCGGCGCTGATGCTGGAGGCTGACGCTTTCGAGTCCTACCTGCGGGATGAAGGGCTGGAAGCCGTGATCGACGCGCGCAAGTTGCGCGGTGAGTCCACTCAGCATGGGCGCGAGGTCTACTCCCGCTGCGCCAAGACGCTGCTTCAGGTGGGTGAGTGGAAGGGCAGTGCCGACTTCGTTTCCAGACCGGTGGGGTTGACGCTGGAACTGGTACCGCAGAACGACGGGAGCGCCTTTTCGGACGGCGAGCCCTTCCATATCCAATTGCTCTACCAGGGCAAGCCGCTGGCCGACGCTCTGGTCAAGGCCTTCCCCAAATCCGGCGGCGCGGTCATCCAGGCCCGCACTGACGCGCACGGCCTGGCGGTGCTGCCGAACCTGTCGGGCGGCATCTGGATGCTGACCGCAGTGCACATGGTGCGTGCCGATCCTCGCCTGGATGCGGATTGGGAGAGCATCTGGTCCTCGCTCACGCTGCGTGTGCCAGAGGCGTCAAAGGCAATTGCTCCAAACCCGAAGCGTGAGAGCCGTGCAGCAAGACCTCTTTGAAGACCAAGGCCGTCTGGAGCCCCTGGATGACGGGCTCGTGCGACTGCGCGGTCGGGTGCAAGGGGCTCGGTTGCGTGAGCAGATCGCGCATGTCGTGCAACAAGCACCCTGGCGTCACATGACTTTGCCCGGTGGTGGCCGGATGGCCGTGGCGATGAGCAATTGCGGCTCGATGGGTTGGGTCGCTGACCACAAGGGCTACCGCTACTCCAGCGTCGACCCCGCGAGCCGCAAGCCCTGGCCGCCGATGCCGGCCGACTGGCAGGCACTGGCGCAAAGCGCGGCGGCGGAATCCGGCTTCGGCCGGTTTGAGCCCGATGCCTGCTTGATCAACCGGTATGCGCCCGGCGCGGGTCTGGGCGTGCACCGCGACTACGACGAGGCTGACCTGGGCCATCCCATCGTCTCCGTCAGCATCGGCGCAAGCGCGGTGTTCCTGTGGGGCGGGCTGCTGCGGCGTGACCCGCTCAGGCGCATTGCCCTGCACGACGGCGATGTCCTGGTGTGGGGCCGCTCGGCGCGGCTGACCTATCACGGCGTCATGCCGCTGGCGCGTGCAGACCCGCAGGCGCTGCGCTTCAACTTGACGTTTCGCCGAGCAACATGAACCACGGCCCGGCTTCAAGCCGAGGACAACGGATGCACACGATGACTTTGATCGACCAGATGGATTCGCCCTTCGTGCGCCGGGTAGCAGTCACGATGGCGACGTACGGCCTGCGGTATGAGCTGAGTCCGCTCTCCGTTTACGGCGACTTCGATGCACTTCGCCAGATCAATCCCCTGGGAACAGTGCCGGTCCTGATCGACGGCGCAGGCAATGTGCGCAGCGACGCTGAAGCCATTTGCGCGTGGCTGGACAGCCAGACCGAGCAGCCGATGTTCCGGCCCTCCCCCGCGTGCCTGCAATTGATCGGTGTGGCCAACTTGCTTTCACAGAAGGCCGGTGAGCGTTATCGGCTGCTTCGCTGGCCGTCCACCGGCGACGGATTCAACACGATGGTCGAGCGGACTCATATTCAAATGCAGGCGGGACTGAACCTCTTGGGTGCCGGGCTGGAAGCGCGCAGCCGCCAAGGCTGCATCTTCGGTCACGCTGATATTGCGGCCGTGTGCGCCGCACGCTTCGCGCAAGCCATTGGCGCACTCGTCGGCGTCCAATTGAGCCAGCCCCCAGGCCTGGAGCCGGAACTGATTCGTCGAGAAGATCAGCCCGGTTTCCGATCAACGCCTGGCTCCTGAAAACACGCGAACCGATAACCACCGGGAACCGCCATGCAAGCCTTTGACCTGGAAAGCATCCACTGGCAGGACGTCAGCCAGGACGGCACTTGTTACACCTTGCTCGAAGGCGACAAGCAGGATCCGGTCGGCGGTTTCAGCTACCTTTTGAAGCTGCCGCCTGGCACGTGGGACAGGCCGCACTGGCACACAGGCCCGGCCCGCCTGCTGGTGCTTCGCGGCGTACTGCGGCTGGGGCTGGGCGATGACTTCAGGCCCGACAGGGCCACGGCCTATGCCGCGGGTTCACTCCTGCACGTACCTGCCAACGAAGTTCATTTCGACGGATGCGAGCTGGAAACCCTTGTCTTCGGCGTCGCGCAGGGGCCCTGGTCGACGCTCTATGTCGGCCGCGATGACTGAGCTTGCTGGTGGGGCTGCAACCCGCGAGGTGTTTCTCGCGCCAGCGGCTGTCAATCAAACGACACGCGATGCCGCGAGTCGTGCTGCATGAAGATGGCAGGTGACCCAACATCGCGGGAGTTTTGCCAGCGCACTTCTTGCGGCCAACTTTCAAATTAGCTTGCCGTGTTGCTCTTCACGTCCTGACTACGCGGCGTCATGAAAGATCACGCCGGCCGTGTAGCGCTGCCCATTTCTCACGGTGCCCACGCCATGCCGCAAATTGACGCGGTAGACGCCGCGGGTTCCCTGGACGGGGCGATGATGCACGGCAAAGATCACCGCTTCGCCTTGCTGCAGCGGCACGACGTGCGGGCGGCTTTGCATGCGAGGGCGCTGCTCCACCAGCACGAATTCACCGCCGGCAAAATCCGCCCCAGGCTCTGACAGCAAGAACGCGACCTGGAGGGGGAAGACATGCTCGCCGTAGAGATCCTGGTGCAGGCAGTTGTAGTCGCCTTCGCCGTACTTGAGGATCAGCGGCGTGGGCCGCGTTTGCCCGGCGTTGTGGCAACGCGCGAGCATGTCGGCCAGTTCGGCCGGGAACCGCGCGGTCTGCCTGAGGGCCGCCTGCCAGGCATTGGCCACGGGAACCAATTGCGGATATAGGTTTTGGCGCAATTGCTCCAGCAGCGATGGCAGCGGGTAATTGAAGTACTTGTACTCGCCCTGCCCGAAACCGTGGCGCGCCATCACGACCCGGCCGCGGTACAGCGCCTCGTCGCCGTAGCCGGACGCCAGGGTTCTGGCCTCCGCAGCGGCAAGCAGAGGTCCCGTCGTGGCGTAGCCATGGGCATGCAGAGCCGCTTGAAGGGCGGTCCAGTCTAATCCCGCGACGCGTTCTGCGATGGACCCGTTCATGCCGCGGATTCCCGGCGCAGCAATTCGGCCTTGCGCGCAGTTCCCCAGCGGTAGCCGGACAAGCTACCGTCGCTGCGCACCACCCGGTGGCAAGGCACGGCGACGGCCAGTTGGTTGTTGGCGCAGGCCTGGGCGACGGCGCGGACAGCCTTGGGCTGCCCGATGGCCGCAGCCACTTCTGCGTAACTGGCCGTGCTGCCGCTTGGAATGTCCCGCAGTGCCTGCCACACCCGGCGTTGGAACACCGTGCCCTGGATGTCCAGCGGCAGATCCAGCAGCCCACTGGGGTGGCGGATGTAGGCCAGCACGCGGCCGACCCAGGTCCGGAATTGCGGGTCCCCTGGCTCGAAGGTGGCGTGCGGGAAACGCTGCCGCAGCCGCTCAATCAGCGCGTGCGCCGAATCCCCGAACTCGATGCCGCATACGCCCTTGGGCGTGGCGGCCACGATGATCACGCCCATTTCGCAGGGCTCGACCGCGTACCGGATGTTTTCGCCCAGCCCGCCGCTCTTGAAGGCTTTCGGCGCCATGCCCAGGCTGGGCGCACCCTGCTCGTAAAAGCGCCCCGACGAGTTGTAGCCCGCGTCGTACAGAGCCTCGGTGACCGTGCCGGAGGACGCCAGCGATGCCTGCAGCCGCCGCGCCTGCAGCGCCTTGAAGTAGGCCTTGGGGGTGAGTCCGGTGGCCTGCTTGAAGATGCGGTGGAAATGGTGCGTGCTCAGCCCCGCGCCGCGCGCGAGTTCCTCAAGGCCAACCCCGCCGGCGCTCTGCTCCAGGGTGCGGCAAGCGGCCTCGACCAAGTCGCGGCGACGAAGGTCCTGCGCCATCGCTTCCGGCTTGCAGCGCTTGCATGCGCGATAACCCGCCTGGCGCGCCAGGTCCGTTGTGTCGAAGAACTTGATGTTGGCCGGCTTGGCCAGCCGCGAAGGGCATGAGGGCCGGCAGTAGATTCCAGTGGTGGTGACCCCGTAGACAAACTCACCGTCGAAGCTCTTGTCGCGCTGGACCAGCGCGGTCCAGCGGGGGTCAGACTGGATGCTCAATTCGTCGGCGTTCACGAGCGTCAAATGGGCAGTGGCAGCAAGGACCATGATGACTCCTGTGCTTTGAGGAATCGACAGTGTTCCGCTTGCTGATTGTTACCGCACCCCGCTTCTTGCTTTCGAATCCCGCACTTTGAGCGTTTGTCCTGATCGAATAGCAACGACTCGCGGCGGCCGCGGCCTGCACGAATCGCGGGAAAGCAGTGCTCTGCCGCGGCGCGCTCACTCCTAATCACGACTCGCTTTCCAACGATACGAAGCGGCTGATCGCAGGCGTCTGCTCCTGGCCGTTAGCGTCAATTCCACGCTCGCCGGCGGGTGACCGCTCCCGCTGCATTGCTGTCATTGGAGGGCGCGGCTCGAACCGCAGTAACGGGTCGATTTCTCCCTTCCACTCCGCCGGCTTTGCCGCGTCGTGATTCTGCCGCTCGCTGCGGCGCGTCGCATCAGGACGGCGCCAGCGGCACGGTGAAATGCGTGCCCGGCACCACGATGCCGCCACGGTCGCCCACCGTGATCGAGCCGTAGCGCGCCGCAAACGCCGGCGGCAGTTCGCGCGCGCCTGGCGCGGCGAGCCACAGGCGCAGCAGATGGCGCTTGCGCTCGGGCACCTCGAAGTCCTCGAAGCCCGTGCGATCGTGCAGCAGCACGTGGTTGTGCACGAGCTGCAGGTCGCCGGGTGCCAGGCGCATGGTCATGTTGAGCGCCGCGTCGTTGGCGAGTGCATCAAAGGCGTCGAGCGCCTGCACGTCCAGCGGCGTGAGCCGCGGCGCGTCGGCAAAGCGCTGCGCGCTGTCGAAGTACTGGCGCTGGTAGAACACCGTGAGCGCGCCGCGATGGTCGTCCGGATACCAGCTGAACACCGGGATCATGAAGAACGGCAGCTGGCCGGCGGGCACCTCGCCGCGACGGTCGTGCGCCATGGGCTGCAGCAGGCGCGCAGCCAGATCGGGCCGGGTGCGGCGCAGCTCGTTGTAGATGGTGAGCGCACTCACGAGCAGCGAGTCGCCGCCGCGCCTGGCCTCGCGCAGGCACAGCAGGCCGACGATGTCGCACGAGTCTGTATGAAAGGTCTGCCGCTCGCGTGTCTGGTAGATGCGCACGTTCGGGTCCGCGCTGGTCAGCCCGAGGTCGCACACGTGCCCAAGCACATGCCCCTTGGAATTCTGCGAGCGCGCATGACCCAGGTGCGCGCCAATGCCCATGAACAGCGCCGCGCATTCGAGCGTCGAGTAGCGCTCGACCGGCAGACGCCGCAGCAGCGCAAAGCCGCGGCCGTTGAGCAGTTCCTCGCGCAGCGCTGCCAGGCGCGGGGCCAGCCGCGGCAGCGGAAACTGCGCGGCGGTCATCTGGCCAATGCGGCGCGGCGCGTCGTCAAGCTGGCCGTGCGCGAGGAAGTCGCGCAGCGCCGCTTCCAGCTCCGTGATGTCCGCCGCGTCCAGCGTGCCAATCCAGTCCCTGCGTCGCGCCATCTCGGCGCCGCGCCAGGCGGCGGGACCGGTCTGTTCCGGCGGCAGCTCCGAGAGCTCTGGCAGTGCGGACAGCGCGGCTTTCATCTGCAAGATCGCCCGCCGCTCAGAGCCTGAGAGTTTTTCGAGCGTGGCCGAGCAGCGCACCAAAACACCCCTGATCTAGCCCGGATATTTCACCAGTATGAGGTCAGCGGCCACGTGCTTACGCGCGTTGTCAGAGGAGAACGAGGCCTGCAGACAACCGAGGATCGCCGATGCCAAAGTGTACGCAAGACAAGAT
>JBIIZX010000184.1:0-6774 GCA_044346055.1 Burkholderiaceae bacterium
TCGATCTTGTCTTGCGTACACTTTGGCATCGGCGATCCTCGGTTGTCTGCAGGCCTCGTTCTCCTCTGACAACGCGCGTAAGCACGTGGCCGCTGACCTCATACTGGTGAAATATCCGGGCTAGGTGAGCGTACTTGGAGTTGCTGACGGCTTCGCGGTCGTGATCGCGCGGCTCGGCAATTGCCGATACCGACAAGTTAGGCAACACAGGAGCCACCCTCCCAAGTCACGTCGAGCATCAATAGAAGGAAGCTAATGAAAACGGTGATCACCGAGTTAGGCCGACACACTTTCAAGGCACAGGAGACCACCATGCCCGCCTGCAGGACTGACAAGACTTCCAGACCCGCAGGCTCGAACCAGGCCAGGCTCACGCCGGCAGCAGGCAAGGCGGCCACGCTGCTGCCGGAATCCATGGTGACCGGCAAGGCAAGCTCGGCGAAGGCCGCGGTCGGCGACAAGCCGGTCTTCGCCTACATCGCCAGTCTGCCGCAGCCGCAGCGCGGCATCGCGGAAAGTGTTGATGCGATTGCGACCAAGACACTTCCCGGCCTGCAGCGCTCTGTGAAATGGGGCATGTCCTACTATGGCGTCGGCGACGGCTGGTGCTTCTGTTGCGGTGGATTCGCCGGCCACGTGAAGCTCATGTTCGTAAACGGCGCGGCGCTCAAGCCGGTACCCCCAGTGACACCGGTGGCGATGGGCAAGTCTACGCGGGGCGTACAGCTAAAGTCCGTGGACGACCTCGACGAGCGCCAGATCGCGGCATGGATGAAGCAAGTCGCAGCCATGCCCGGTGTCGGGGGGAAGAAGCGGTAGGCACGAAGTCGGTCTTCGCCACCAGCATCGCTGCCGCCCCTGCCGCTACACGCGGCTTCATCACACCGTGCCTTTCCTCTCTTTGCGGCCTAACCCCGGCATGCAGCGGACTCGCTACGCTCGCCGCTGATGCCAGACGTTCATCAGCCTCCATGGATTCGTTCGAGCTTCCGGTGGACCCAATGAGGACACCGACGGGAGCTTCAGTCAGGGTGGCTGATCAATGAGCGTTCTCGATCGAATAGAGATGGGGAGTACTTGTCCGCGCCGAAATCAGCTCGTTTGGAAGCAAAGCCGCACGGCGGGTGCGTCGCCTTGGGACGCGAGTGCTTCCATGGCCGTCCGCGAACCCTGTTCCGCCGCCGTGCGAAGCCAGCGCTCGCGCGCATCGTCACTGGAAGCATGCCGGGCCATCTTCAAGGCATCGACCTCTCCGGTGAGCCGTTCGGTCATAGCAATGAACTCCGGGTTCTCGAACGCCGTGCCGTACTCCAGCGCCGCCGCACGAACGCCACCCAGCGCCGCCGCCTTCAGGTGGGCCTCGTACTTCCGGTACTGCGGTTCGAGCCGCAGGTAGTCGTCAACCCAGCCGCGCTCGATGGCGGTCAGCACGCGCCCCTTCAGCGACTCCTCGTAGAGGTAGGGATTCGGACGGCCGCAACGGTAGAGAGCGGCCAGCAGGAAGTGCCCCTGCGGATTCGCCGGCCCGGCCGCCTGCTCGAGACTGCTCAGCAGCATCCGTGAGCCCATGAGCTGCTCGCGAGCGGGGCCGGAGGCAGGCGGCGCAGTCGTGGGCAGTTCGTCGTCCCAGCCCTCGTCGTCATCATCGATGCCGTCGTCGTCATCGTCGAGATCGTCACGGTCGGCGACCGGCGCCGCCGGCAAGAGTGCGGCTCGCAGGTCGGCCAACGAGACTGCCGAAAGCCGGTGTTCGGCGATGAAGGCCTGGAGGGTGATCGCAACCGTCGCGGCGGCTTGCTGCTCGTAGCCAAGCTGGACGGCGCGACCGATCAGGTCGGGCAAGCCGCTTGTCGGCGCCGCCCCTACGCCCGAATCGGCTAGCACTGAGTCGCTGAGAAACGCAGCCCAGGAACGATGCCCGAACGCGGCGGCGAGGAGTTCATGCACGTGGCTGCGCCTGACTGGACAGCCTGCACGCGTGTGGAGGGTCTGCTGCGCAAGGTGCGCGAGCTCTTTCAAGGTCATGAGTCTTCCTTCGGTGTACCTCGCCGAATCGGGTCAGACGCACGCGTTTAAGTCCCCGACGACGAGGCCTTGAAGGGAGATTGATGACGATGAAAGGGAGTGCCTGTTTTTACTCGCGTGCAAGTACGGCGGGCGCCTTTCCGCGATTCTAGGCATCCTGCTCGAACCGTCCAAGCACCCTCCCCCACGCCCCGCGTTGCCAGCCCTTGAAAGTTGTCAGAAATTGACTCATACTTCTGACGTCCAAGGAATCACCGTGCCCAACCTCGCCCAGCAAGTCCTCGCGCACGCCGCCTCGATGCCGGAAGGCGCCAGCTTGTCCGCCAAGGCCCTGCTGCACCTGGGCAGCCGGGCTGCGGTGGATCAGGCGCTGTCGCGCCTGGCGCGCAGCGGCGAACTGCTCCGCGCCGGGCGGGGCGTCTACGTCCTGCCAGTGAAAGGCAAGTTCGGCGCACGGGCACCGGAAGTCGCCAAGGTGGTCCAGGAATGGGCCAGCCAGCGCGGCGAAACCGTCGTTGGCAACGGCGCGACGGCGGCCAATGCCCTGGGCCTGACGGCCCAGGTGCCGGTGCGCCAGGTCTTCCTGACCTCGGGCCGCAGCCGCAAGCTCAAGCTCGGCGCTCAGACGGTCGAGTTGAAGCATGCCCCGCCGTGGCAACTGCTCTACCCAGGGCAGGCCGCAGGCGAAGTCATCCGCTCGCTGGCATGGGTAGGGCCATCGGGCTCCGAAGCGGCGCTCGATCAGCTCAGGCAAAGGCTGCCGGCGTCGGAACTGCTGGCCGTCGCCAACGCACGCGCGCGTCTGCCCACCTGGCTTGCGAGCCAGGTCAGCAGCCTGGTGACCCGTGCCTGAATACTTCGCCCTACCGCGCGAGGATCAACGCGAGGCGCTGCTTGTTGCGGCGGAGCGTTCGGGCCGTCCCCTGCACTTGCTCGAGAAGGACGTGTGGGTTGTCTGGGCCCTGCACCACCTGTTCACCGGACCGCACGCGCAGCACCTGGTCTTCAAGGGCGGTACATCGCTATCCAAGGCCTACGGCGTGATCAAGCGCTTCTCGGAAGATGTGGACCTCACCTACGACATCCGCGCCATCGCTCCGGACCTGATCGAGAAGGCCGATTCACCCTGGCCCACGTCTCGCAGCCAGGAGAAGAAGTGGAGCAAGGCCATCCGGCAGCGCCTTGCCGAACTCGTCAGCGACAAACTAGCGCGTGATCTCGCCAAGGCACTCGCCGAGCAGGGGCTGCAGGCGTTGGCCCGCGCAGAAGGTGAGCAGATCTTCATCGACTACGAGGCCTTCGGCGAAGGTACCGGCTATGTCCGTCCCTCGGTCCTGTTGGAGTTCGGCGCGCGATCGACGGGCGAGCCCAACGAGCTGCGATCGGTCGCGTGCGACGCCGCGCTGCACTTGCCGGACGTGAGCTTTCCGTCGGCTACGCCCCACGTCATGCGCCCCGAGCGCACGTTCTGGGAGAAGGCGACAGCCATCCATGTCTTCTGCGCCCAAGGCAGCTTCCGAGGCGGTGACCGCTACTCGCGCCACTGGCACGACGTGACGCGGCTCGACGCTGCCGGCTTCGCCGACAGCGCTGCGAAGGACCGCGCGTTGGCGCTCGCCGTCGCAGAGCACAAGAGCATCTTCTTCGCGGAATCGATGCCAGACGGTACGCCCATCGACTACCGCGCAGCGGTCACCGGCGCACTGGATCTGGCACCCAGCGGCGACGCGCGGAAGACGCTGGCCGAGGACTACCTGCGCATGGTCGAGGACGGCCTGCTCTTGGACGACGCCGAACCCTTCGACGTCCTGCTGCAGCGTTGCCAGGCGCTTGCGCTCAAGGTGAACGCGGCGGCGCTGGGGGCCGCATGACGCTCTGCCCGCGCATCCAAGAACGCGTGCCGTCGACCGCTTGTAGGATGACGACAACAGAATGCCGCCCAGCGCCATCGACTGGGCATGCAGCGGAAAAATTTGGGGGTATGCGTGGGGGCACCGACCAGAATGCAAGAGATAAAGTTAAATAAAAACATTAACTTAGGACTGCTTTGAAACTCGCCACCTGGAACGTCAACTCACTGAAGGTGCGCCTGCCGCACCTCTTGGACTGGCTTGGCCAGCATCAGGTCGATATCGTCTGCCTGCAGGAGACCAAGCTCACGGACGACAAGTTTCCGGTGGCTGAACTGCAGGCAGCGGGCTATCGCAGCCACTTCTCCGGGCAAAAGACCTACAACGGCGTGGCGGTGCTGCTGCGCGAGGCGAGCATGCCGCCAAGTGCGGACGTGCAGGTCGGTATCCCTGGCTTTGAAGACGATCACAAGCGCGTGCTTGCGGTGAGCGTCGGCGAGCTGCGCGTGGTCTGCCTGTACGTCCCCAACGGGCAGACGGTGGGTAGCGACAAGTATGCCTACAAGCTGCGCTGGCTGGCCGCGCTGCATGACTGGATCCGCGCAGAACTCGCTGCGCGGCCGCAGCTTGCTTTGCTGGGCGACTTCAACATCGCGCCCGAGGACCGAGACGTGCATGACCCGGCGGCGTGGAAGGACCAGGTGCTGTTCTCCGAACCGGAAAAGCAGGCGCTGCGCGATCTCGTCGCCCTCGGCTTTGCCGATAGCTTTCGGCTGTTCGGGCAGCCCGAGCGCAGCTATACATGGTGGGACTACAGGATGCTCGCCTTCCGCCGCAAAATGGGGCTGCGGATCGATCACATCCTGCTCTCGTCACCACTAGCGGCACGCTGCACGGCGTGCACGGTCGACATCGAGCCGCGCAAGCGCGAGCAGCCGAGCGATCACGCACCGGTGATTGCCACGCTCGCCTGAGCGTCCAACCCAGGCACACCTCAACGCTCGTGAAGTTCAACCAGATTGAACTTCAAAGCAGACGCAGTTCAAAGCACACGCTGGTGGGGTCGTCCACATACGGCCCGTAGGGTGCTATCGGCGCGAAGCCCGCATTCTCGTACAGTGCGATCGCTTCCGGCTGGCGATTACCTGTTTCCAGCCGTACGGTGTGAAAGCCAGAGGCGCGGGCGTCCACCAGTAGATGCGCCACGATGGCGCGCGCCACACCCTGACGCCGCGCCGCACGGCGCACGAACATGCGCTTGATCTCTGCCGTGCGTTCGTCCAACGGGCGCAAGGCGCCGCAGCCCACGACCGCGCCATCCGCAGCAGCCAGCACGAAGCTCGCGCGCGGCACCAGGGGCGCGTTGGTGGGCGGCGGCGCACCTGGAACCACCAGTTCCGGGTAGCGTTGGTTCGCTTCGTGCACCGCCTCGGCCAGCAGGGCAAGGGCCTCGTCCCCAAGCGGATCAGCGGGACCGATCACGACGCTCACACTACGCTCCCCGGCACCGGCCAGTTCACGCCAGCGGCCGCTTGCCCAGCAGGTCCTGCTTGCGCCGATACGGTGCCAGCACCTGGGTGTTGAGCCAGTGGAGAAACTTGCCCACCGTGCGCTCGGTACGGCGCTCCAGCCAGGCATTGATCCCGCGCTCCGTGAAGCACAACAGGCGTGTGCCCGGTGCCGGCCGCAGGCCATCGCGGCCGGTCATCAGGCGCAGGCGCTCGCGGTCACGTGCGCGGCCGGTGAGCCCAAAGGCGTCAAGCACGTCGTCGGCGGCCAGCCACACCTGCCCTTCGTCATCGAACAGGATGCGGATCTGCTGTCCATCGAACTCGTAGTAAGCCCCTTGCCACGGCTCATAGGGACCGGCCTTTGCCCGCAGCAGTACAAAGCGCGCGATGCGCCAGAGTGGAAAGAGCAGCCCCGCCGAAACAGCTAGCGCGAAGAACGGCGCCATCGCTGGCGTTACACTACGCACCAGCCACACAAGCAGCAGCGTCAACAGGGCTGTGCTGGCGATCCAACCCGCCCGCAGCGCCCGTGCGTCGGGATCCTCGGGCAGGCGAGGCAGGCGTGACGATTTGGGGAGCGGGCCGCTCATGGCGCCGGATTCTGGCTGAATCCGGCACGGCAGGGCAGTGCCCGTGCGTGTTGCTGTAGGGCGCTACTCGTGCGGCTTGGCAGGCTGGCCTTGCAAAGGCACGCCGCCGGCTGCCGGTTGCGCGCGCTTGAACCAGCGCCGCTCCCAGGCATCGAGGTACGAATAGATCACGGGCACCACGACGAGCGTGAGCAGAGTCGAGGTGATCACACCGCCAATGATGGCCCGCCCCATGGGCGCCTGCTGCTCGGCGCCTTCGCCGAGGCCCAGCGCCAGCGGCAGCATGCCGAAGATCATCGCGGCGGTGGTCATCAGGATGGGCCGCAGGCGCGTCTGGCCGGCCGCCAGCAGCGCCTCGTTGCGACTCATGCCGCGCCGCTGCCCCTGGTTGGCAAAGTCCACCAGCAGGATCGCATTCTTGGTCACCAGCCCCATCAGGAACACGATGCCGATCATCGAGAAGATGTTCTGCGTGGTGCCGGTGATGAGCAGCGCGAGCATCACGCCGACGATCGACAGCGGCAATGACACCATGATCGCCAGCGGCAGGATGAAGCTGCCGAACTGCGAGGCCAGCACGATGTAGATGAAGATCACGGCGAGCGCCAGCGCGCCGCCAATGGCGCCAAAGATCTCTTGCTGGTCCTTGATCTGGCCGCCGACGTCAAAACGCAGCCCTGGCGGCAGCTGGTAGCTCTTGACGAGTGCCTGCACGTCCTGGCCCGCATCACCCGAGGGGCGCCCCTGCACGCTGGCAAACAGTGCCACGCGCCGCGTCAGGTCCTGGCGGCGAATGTT
>JBIIZX010000185.1:0-6759 GCA_044346055.1 Burkholderiaceae bacterium
TTGGTGCAAAGCTCTTTTGCACCGGCACGGCACCACCGCCGAAGGTGCCCAGGTTGGCGGTGACCGGGGTCGTCGTGACCACGCCACCATCCGCGCCGATGTTGCCGGCCGGAATGCTGTTGGTGACCGGATTGGGCGCGCCACTGGTCACCACGTCGAAGCGGAACGCGCACGAGGTGCCCGCAGGCAGCACCGCGCCGTTCAGTTGTGCACTGGCCGCGCCGGCCGCGGCGATCACGCTCACCGGGCCACCACAGGTGGTGCTCGCATTGGCGGGGCTCGACACGCGCAGGCTGGCCGGCAGCGGGTCGTTGATGAACACGCCCGTGAGCTGCCCGTTGCCGATGTTTCCGACCGTGATGGTGACGCGACTGACGCCGCCGGTGGCGCTCACCGGCGTGGGCGAGAACGCCTTGCTCGCGGTCAGCGACGGCGTGGCCGTCAGCGTGGCTGCGGCCGGCGGCGGCGGCGGCACGGCCGTGCCGGTGCGCGAATCGGTGGCACTCGGCGCGGACGCCTGGTTGTTGTACGTGGTCGGCAAGGGCGCGCGCACGCGGAAGCTCACCGTGCACCGGTTGTCGACCTGGCCGCTGAGTCGCGCAGGCACCGTGATGCCGCTCGCCTGCACCCGATCGCGACCCGGGCTGATGGTGAGCACCGGCGTGCCACCGCAGGTCGTGCTCAGGCTGGCCGGATTGGCCACGGCCAGCTGCGCGGCGATGCCGTTTACCCCGGTCAACGGCAATGGATCGTCGAGCTCGACGTTGGTGAGCGCGAAGAAGCCGTTGTTGGCAAGCGTCAGCGTCACCACCGACACCTCGCCCGCACTGACCGTGGCCGGGGTGAAGGACTTGAACAGCTGGAACTGGTTGACGGTCGGGACGTTGGCGACGACGTTGTTCTCCAGCGTGCCGCCGCCGACGTCACCGGACGCCAGCGAGTTGGAGATCTGTGTGCCCACCGGCCAGGTGCGTGGGATCAGCGCATCGAACTCGATGAAACAGCGCGTGCCAGCGCTGGCGTTGCCGTCGGGATTGCCCGGCACCACCAGGCCCGTGAAGTTGACGACACTGGCGCCATCGCTTTGCGCGGTGGCTGGCGCACCGATCGGCCCCGGCGCTTGCGGATTGCCAGTGGGCGTGCAATTGGTGCGTGGGTTGGACGCACCAGGCGTGGCACTGGTCGCATAAACGACCTGCGCGCCACCAGCGGCCGGAAAGCGGTCGGTCACGCTGACGTTGGTGATCTGCCCGTCCGCGAAATTCTCCAGCTCGATGCGAAAGCGGATCACATCGCCCGGCGCCACGCCGCCATTGATGGGCTGGCCGTTGAAATCGAGTATCGACTTGAAGCCGCGAAAGCCACTAAAGATCGACACTGACGCGTTGGCCGGCGAGGTCGTAGCGCTGTTGCCGCCCTGGGTCCAGTTCGCGCCGCTGGTGCTGTTGGTATAGCTCTGCACCGTGTTGCCGGTCACGGTGAGCGTGACGCGGCAGGTCGCGCCGGCCGCGATGTCCGCGTCGCTTAGCGCAAGACTGGCAGTGCCCACCGTGCCGCTGGCAGTGCCGGCGCCGCAATTGGTCACGACCGGTGCACTGGCGATGCGCATATCGCCCGGCAAGGCGTCGGTCCAAGACACGGCGGTCACGGCGGCGGCGCTGCGGTTGGTGACATCGACTGTCAGCGTGATCGGCTCGCTGGCGCGCGCAGGATTGGGGCTGAACGACTTTGCGTGCGCAATGGGCGACTGCACCGTCACGTTGGCCGTGGCCTGCGTGGAGCCGACGCCGCGATCGTTGCTCACAGAGTTGGCCGGGATCGTGTTGTTGCCGGTGCTCTGGCTGCCGTTTTGCACGACACCGCGCACTTGCCAACTGACCGTGCAACTGCCACCCGCGGCCACGCTCGTGCCAGCCAGGCTGATGGTGACCGTGCCGCTGGTGCCACTCGCGCTGGCGGTGCCACTACTGCCGCCGGCGCTACAGACCACCGTGGGAACCGTGGTCTCCGCCACCACGTTGGCGGGCAAGGCTTCGGTCAGCTGCGTCAGATTGAACGCACTGGCGCCGTTCGGATTGTTGATCTGGATGTTGATCGTCGAGATCGCACCCATCAGGATGGTCGAGGGCGTGAAGCTCTTGCTGACCGCAAGGGGCGACAGGGCCACCACGGTCAGATTGCGCGAGGACACCTGCCCATTGCCGGTGGGGCCGATGCCGGTCTCGACGCCAGAAAAGCCATCGGCGGCCGGATCGCCACTCGGATTGGCGGCGATCGTGTTGATCCAGTTGCCGACCAGCGTTGATACGACGTCGAAGTAGACAAAACAGCGGCCGGGCGCGAGGTTGTTGCCGGCAGGGACCTCGAGGCCGGTGGCCACGAACGCGGTGCCGCCCGGTACGCCACTGGCAACGGCACCGATGCCGCAGCCGGTAGAAAAGCGTGCATTGACTGGACTGGCGAGCAGGATCTGCGGCGGCAGCTGATCGACGATCCTGCCGCCCGTGATCGCGTTGCCGACCTGGCTGACGCCAAGCCGCACCGTGCGCACGTCACCCTGGAACGGCTGGTTGTTGGTCGTCTGCCCTGCCGGCGCGTCGAGGTCGGCGACTGGGGGAAGGACGAACTCCTTGCTGACGGAAACGGCAGCACCGACACTGGCCGCCGCACCACACAGGGCGAGTGCCATCGATGCGTGCCGCAGCCACGCCGCCAATCGGTACAAGAGTTCTCCTCGAAAGCCGCAGGCACCACCCGTTCTTGTCTCGGTGTGCGCCAGAGCGCGACGCTATCGGGGACGGGATGAGTTAGGCAATGCCATTGGTTGCGCCGGTTGTGTAGCGACAACACCGGCACAGTGCCTCAACCCTTGGTGCTATTGACAGCGGTGCGACTGCACCGGCGTTCTGCGCTGACCTTCAGCGCTGACCTTCAGCGCCGGCCTTCTGCGCCGACCGTCAGTAGGCAAACCTTGCAGCGCGCACGCTGCGCTGCTGTCGCAGCCCTTCGATCAGCGCATCATCTGGGCGCACCATCCAGTCGTCCGACAGTGCGAGCTCCGCAGTGGCGACGGCATTGACGTAGGAAAGCACGACGCGACAGCCACGCGCACCATTGTCTGCACCAGCGTCTGGGCCACCGTTGCTGCCGACGTTGGCGCGGCCATCGGTGCCGCCATTGCTGCCCCAGTTGGCGCTGCCATTGGCGCTCCCGTTGCTGCCCCCACTAGCCCGATACGCGGCCAGCAGGCTGTGCAGTTGGGCCACATCGGCGCCACCCGAGATCTCGATCCGCAGCCGTGCAGCCGCCTTGGCGCGGGCCGTTGCAAGGTCCGTCAAGTCATCGGCGCTCACCGACAGCCGCTGGTTGAACTCGTCAAAGCGCACCCGCCCGGTCACGAACACCAGCGTGTCTTCCTTGAGCAGGTTGCGGCGTCGGTCAAACAGCTCGGCAAACACCATCAGCTCCAGCTGCGCGCTGCCATCGTCGAGCACGATCACGCCCATGCGACCGCGCCGCGTGTTTTGCGTCCGCGCCGAGACGATGATTCCCGCCAGGCGGATCTGCTCGCGCGAATGCTTGACCTCCGCCAGCCTGGTCGGCGCCAGGCGCCGCGCCTCCTGTGCGAACTCGGTAAAAAGGTGGCCGGAAAAGTAGTAGCCCAGCGCCAGCTTTTCATTGGCCAGCCGCTCACGCTCGCTCCAGGGCTTGGCCGGCGTCACGTACGCGACATGCATCTCGGCAGGGCCATCGCCCGGTCCGTCACCCGACGCGTCGCCTGGCCCGCCAAACAGGCTCACCTGCCCCGCATCGGCGAGCGCCTTCTCGGCCGCTTCCATCGCTCGGCCCACGGTGGCAAAGAGCTTGGCGCGATCAGGATCCAGGCTGTCGAACGCGCCGGCCCGCACGAGTGCCTCGACCACGCGACGATTGACCACCTGCTTGTCCAGCCGCCGGCAGAAGTCGAAGAGATCCTTGAAGGGTCCATGCGAACGCGCGGCGATGATGAGCTCGATCGCACCCTGGCCCGTGCCCTTCACACCACCCAGGCCGTAGCGCACGCTCTTGGCATCGCCCGGCTCGAAGCGCAAGTTGCTCGCATTCACGTCCGGCGGAACGATCTTCAGGTTGAGCGCCTTGCAGTCCTCGATGAGTTCCTTCACCTTGTCGGTGTCATCCATCACCGCCGACAAGTTGGCCGCCATGAACGCGGCCGGATGGTGCGCCTTGAAGTAGGCGGTCTGGTAGGCGACGAGCGCATACGCGGCCGAGTGGCTCTTATTGAAGCCGTAACCCGCGAACTTCTCCATCAGGTCAAAGAGCTCGGTGGCCACGGGCTCGCTTACGCCCTGCGTCTTTGCGCCGTCGACAAAGATGCTGCGCTGCTTGGCCATCTCCTCGGGCTTTTTCTTGCCCATCGCGCGACGCAGCAGGTCGGCAGCACCCAGCGAGTAGTTGCCGACCACCTGCGCGATCCGCATCACCTGCTCCTGATAGACCATGATTCCGTAGGTCTCGGACAGGATAGGTTCGATCGAAGGATGCAGATACACGATCTTGCGCGGGTCATTCTTGCGCTCGACGTAGTCCGGGATCAGGTCCATCGGCCCGGGCCGATACAACGCGTTCAGTGCGATGAGATCTTCCAGCCGGTCGGGCTTGGCGCGCTTGAGCAGCTCGCGCATGCCGCGACTTTCAAACTGGAAAATGGCGGCGGTCTCGGCGCGCTTGAAGACCTCGTAGGTCCTTGTGTCATCGAGCGGCAGCGACTCGAGCGAATGCGCAAAATCAGGCTGCACCCGCTTCACGTACTGCAGCGTGAGCGCCAGGATCGTGAGCGTGGTCAGGCCCAGGAAGTCGAACTTCACCAAACCAATGGCCTCGACGTCGTCTTTGTCGTACTGGCTGACGGCTGCGTTCTCCGAGCCTTGCTGCGCATAGAGCGGGCAGAAGTCAGTGAGCTTGCCCGGCGCAATCAGCACGCCACCAGCGTGCATGCCGACGTTGCGCGTGAGCCCTTCGAGCGGACGGGCCAGCTCGATCAGTTGCTGGTGCTCCTCGTCGGCCTTCACCGCCTCGGCAAAGGTGGGCTCCTCGGCAAGCGCGCGGTCGAGTGTCCACGGATCGGCCGGGTTGTGCGGGATCATCTTTGAAAGCTGATCGCACTTGGTATAGGGCATGTCGAGCACGCGACCAACGTCGCGCACCACGGCCTTCGCGCCCAATGTGCCGAATGTGGCAATCTGGCTCACCGCGTCCGCGCCGTACTTCTGCTTGACGTAGTCGATGACCTTGTCGCGATTGTCCTGGCAAAAGTCGATGTCAAAGTCCGGCATCGACACGCGCTCGGGGTTGAGAAACCGCTCGAACAGCAGGTCGTACTTGAGCGGGTCAAGATCGGTGATGCCCAGCGAGTACGCGACGAGTGAACCAGCCCCCGAGCCGCGCCCGGGACCCACGGGAATCGCGTTGTTCTTGGCCCAGTTGATGAAGTCGGCCACGATCAGGAAGTAGCCCGAGAACCCCATCTTGGCAATGGTGCCGACCTCGAGCTCGAGTCGCGCCAGGTACTTCGGCCGTTGCGCTTCACGCAGCGCCGGGTCCGGATAAAGCGCGGCGAGCCGCATTTCCAGCCCTTGCAGCGACAGGTCGCGGCAGTGCTCGTCGAGCGTCACGCCCGCTGGCGTTGGATAGTCGGGCAGGCGCGGCTTGCCCAGCACGAGTTCGAGGTTGCAGCGCTTGGCGATCTCCGCCGAGTTGGCCAGGGCCACCGGCACATCGGCAAACAGCGCCGCCATCTCGGCCTGCGTCTTCAGATACTGCTCGGTCGTATACGGCTTGGGCCTGCGCGGGTCAGACAGTGTGTAGCCCTCGGCAATGCACACGCGCGCCTCATGCGCCCGAAAATCCTCGGGCGCCAGGAATTGCACCGGGTGCGTGGCCACCACGGGCAGCCGGCACGCTGCGGCCAGACGCACACTGGCCTTGACCAGCGCCTCGTCGCCGCGGCGGCCCGCACGTTGCAACTCGATATAGAAGCGATTTGGAAAACAGTCGGCAAGCCGCTGCGCTGCGTCGGCGGCGGCATCACGCTGCCCAGCAACAAGCAGCTGGCCCACCTCACCGTGCGGACCGCCGGAGAGTGCGATCAACCCCTCGCCAAGCTGGCCGAACCATTCGCTGCGCAATTCGGCGCGGCTGCGATGCTGGTTGGTCAGCCAGGCGCGCGACAGAAGCTCGCACAGGTTAAGGTAGCCGCGCTCATTGGCCACCAGCAACAGCAGCCGCCATGGCTTGTCGCGCTCGGCGTCATTGCTGACCCAGCAATCGGCGCCAAGGATCGGCTTGACCCCCTGGCCGCGCGCCGCCTTGTAAAAGCGCACGGCGCCAAAGAGGTTGGCCAGATCCGTGATCGCCAACGCGCCCTGCCCATCCTGCGCGGCCGCCTTGACCACATCGTCGATCCGGACCAGGCCGTCGACAACGGAGAACTCGGAATGCATGCGCAGGTGCACGAACGACATGCGCGCATCTTACGAGGTGACGCGGTCGTCACGCCGCAGCAGTTGCATTCGAACGGTGGACAAGCCTGTGGAAAGGGTGTGGATGCGGCGTGGACAGAGCACGTGCTTGCGCTTGCCTGCGCCTTAGCCCGGATATTTCACCAGTATGAGGTCAGCGGCCACGTGCTTACGCGCGTTGTCAGAGGAGAACGAGGCCTGCAGACAACCGAGGATCGCCGATGCCAAAGTGTACGCA